>NZ_JBIWEX010000018.1:0-100579 GCF_044762745.1 Psychrobacillus sp. NPDC096426
GTGAGACAGATGAAACTTCACAACGCACGCGTAGCGTCGGTGAAGGTTCATCGCTCACCCCGCGGAAAGCGTCCGCCCTGCAGCGGAAATCCTAGCGGTAAATTCTTTAAGACACATTATCTCTATTATGTGCGACATTCCATTCATCGTTTCCATTTGCCATATTGGGGCAGAGACAGGCACTTGCGCTTTTGTTCTTATCTATTTGACGGAACTTGAAATAAAAGTTATAATATCTTTAATTTGAGATAATTAAATTCAAGTGAAAAGGGAGGGGTCCTTGTGGCGGGAAATTTATCATTAAAATCCTTTATTGTATTGATGAAAGCTGCCAAAGTAGTACAGGAGCGGTCAAAGAAAGACATTAGTAATTATAACATGCATACTTCCGAATTTATGGTGTTAGAAGCATTATACAGCAAAGGAAAACAAACAGTTCGGCAAATTTCAGATGCAGTACTTATTAACTCAGGATCGATCACATATGTTATGGATAAATTAGTGGCTAAGGGCTTACTAGAAAGAATTGACTGCAAAGAAGATCGTCGCGTTGTATATATTCAACTTACGGAAGATGGAAAATTATTAATGGATGAGATTTTTCCAAAGCATCAATTAGTAATTGAAGAAATTTTCTCCTGCATTACAGATCAGGAAAAAGAAGTATTTATCGACTTATTAAAAAGAGTGGGAAAGAAGGAGTAGGCATTGACGGAGTTTAGAGAATTAATAGAAGCACGTCGCTCGGCAAGTAACTTTTTAAAAGAAAACCCAATTCCGCAAAAAGATTTAAATGAAATATTTGAAATGGTAAAGCTGGCTCCATCTGCATTCAATCTTCAACATTCAAAGTATATAGTAGTCACAAACCCGGAAGTAAAGGAACAAATACGCTCTGCTGCAAATGGGCAATATAAAGTACATTCCGCTTCAGCTGTCATTATCGTGCTTGGAGACAAACTAGCGTATAAAAACACGGCAGCTATTAATGAAGGCTTGCTCATGCTTGGAATCGTCAATAAACAAGAATATGATTTTATGGTAGAAGATACCGTTTCGTTGTATGAAACAAGAGGGGAAAGCTTCCAACGGGACGAAGCCATTCGAAATGCTTCCCTTTCCGCAATGATGTTCATGCTCGTAGCGAAAGAAAAAGGCTGGGATACTTGTCCGATGATTGGCTTCGATCCAGCCAAAGTGAAGGATATATTAAATATAAGTGATCAATATGAGCCTGCATTAATGATTACGATTGGTAAAGAAAAGATAGAAAGTAGAAAACCAAGAGGCTACCGTAAACCAATTAGTGAATTCGTATCTTTTATTTAGATAGACAGGAGTAATAATTCTTTCATCATAAGGAAAGGAAGCGAAGATGCATTGAATACACTAAATAACATGAAATCCAATCCTACCTTAGAGGAATATTTATTAATCTGGGAAAATACAAATGATGCCATTTTTATTTTGCGAAAAGATGGTGCAATTGTACAAGCTAATCCTGCTTTCACCAAAATATTGGGCTGGTCTTTAGATGAGGTAGTAAACTTGTCGGATATTCCTTTTTTTGAGGACGATTTTACTTCAAAAGACCATGAGAAACAGCTCGACCTATTAAGAAGCGGAGAAAGCATTCCTTATTTTGAAACGAAAAGAAAGCATAAAAATGGCCAGACCAAGGATATTCTAGCATCCTACCGAGCGATAAATAAAAAGGATATACTGGCAGTTGCTATGTATAAAGATATTACGGAGGAAAAGAAAACACAGCGCATGCTTCGATTAGCCGAAAATTGCTATCAAACATTAGTCGAATATTCCCCCGATGCTATTATCGTTCAAAGTAGTGGCAAAATCGCTTTTGTTAACCCTGAAGCACTTCATATTATGGGAGCAAGGAAAGACACGGAAATAATAGGAACGTCCCTATTGGATTATATGGATGTAGAGGACATGGATGGCGAAAGTGAATTGATTAGGCTATTTCAACAAGAAGAAATGCTCAAAATAGAGCCGACCATTCAACGATTGAAACGGTTGGACGGGACGGGCATTTGGGTTGAAATCATTGCAATTCCAGTAGAGTTTGAAGGAGAAATGGTCATTCAAGCAATCGTTCGGGATGTTACTGTAAGGAAGTATTACGAAGACCAATTAACGTATATGGCAACCCATGATCCAATGACGGGTGTAGTGAACAGAAGCACATTCATGGAAGAGTTGGATAAAAGAATAGAAGAAGCAAAAGTGACAAAAGAAATGCTCGCTTTATTATTTCTTGATTTGGATAAGTTCAAAGAGGTAAATGATACACTAGGTCACGGAATAGGGGATACTCTGCTTATTCAGTTTGCAAAAAGGATGAAAGAAAATGTTCGACATGAAGATATAATTGGAAGAATCGGTGGAGATGAGTTTCTAATTTTATTAAAGGATATAGATAAGAACAAGATGAATCATATTATGAAGAGGATGCATGCTAATTTTAACGAGCCATATGTAATCGGTGGGAAGGAAATTATTGCTACATCCAGTATGGGTGTTGCATTGTATCCTGAAGACGCTATTAGTTCGGATAAATTAATGCGTTTTGCGGATGAAGCACTTTATAAGGCAAAAGAATTGCGGAATCATTTTCAATACTTCAATAAAAAACCTCAGTAGACTGAATACATTTGTATTCGGACTACTGAGGTTTTGTCATTTCTTTTAACTTATCGCTATTCTTCTGCATGTCGCCATTCTATTTCTTCCCCTGTTTTCGGAGAAGTTAGAAAAACATCGCCTTTTACTAATGGCATTTCATGTCCATTTGTATCGATATACGTACCAGATTCAGGTACTACTTCCCCCGTTTTATGCGTATGACCTTCCGCGTGTTTCCAAGACGTCGCCATTTCTGTTTGTGGACAGGAAGGGAATTTATCCCCTTTATAAAGTTTTTTCGTGATACCCTCTTCGCATGTATAATCTCCGGTTTCTTGCACAACGTCATCTGTTTGGTGTTCATACAAATTTTCCATATCATATTTCCTCCTTCACATATTAACGTACAGTAATTGTTTACCCGTCTATTAATCTTGCAAACATTGCAAAAATGATTTAAATCTCTATGAAAGGGGTAATAGAATTAAAACACGCAATTATCAGTCAAATATACGTGCTGGTAGGAGGTGAAAAGATGAGTAAAGGTTGGTTTGTGTTTTTATTAGGAATTAGTACATTGATAATGTACCCCTCTGAAGTACACGGGGAAGAGTCGGATAATGAAAAAAGAGGACTTCTTAGTGAATCGATTACACAGGTAGTCGAAAAAACAGAAATTATTACAGAAGAGGTCAACTCGACATTAGATAATACACTGTCAGTTGAGAAAATCGTAGAGATAACCACAGTCGTTGAACCAGCGGTAGGAATAGTGAAGAAAGTCGAAGAAAAGACAAGTCCAGTAGTCGCGCATGCGATTACAGAAGTACCTTCGACTACGGAATCCATCGTTTCAGAAGTAATGAACTTAGTAGATGAAACGGTAGAAATTGTTCCAGAGGTACCTATTGTTACACCTGTATTGACAGAAGTCATCGGTAGTGTAAAAAAGGTGACAAATAGTGTGGAAGAAGTAGTTGAGCAAGGAACGGACACAGTGCTAGCAGTAATTGATAAGAAAGATCTATTAATACCCGAAGAAAAAAGTCCAATTAGTACAAAGCAACTGGAGAAGGTGGAAGAACCGGGTAAGGTTGATACAGTACCTCAAGCGGAGGAAAATAAAGTACCGCAAAAGTATACTATTCCAACAGCTAAACCGGAAAAAGCAGTAACAGCTATAAAAGAATCTCCCCAACAAAATCAGCCTACTGTGGAAGAGAGTATAGAGATTGTAGAAAAAGAATTATTTGAAATTTCACATGTGAACCAAGAGAAAGCGATAAAAGGAAAAGTAGATGTATAAAATTCAACAAACAAAGGTATGACCGTTTTACCGACGAATCCTGATAAACAAAAGAAAAACGTTATTGTAACATCAATTCCTGTGACTTCAGCAAGTTATCCAAGTTCTTCATCAAATTCCGTACTAATGCAAAGTGGTGATATCCAATTTGCTCTATTAGCAACGCAGGAGCCGATGAAGGAATTGGTCCGTAAAAAGTGGTATCACAAAAACCACTATGCGATTATTCAGTGGATTCATACTTCTTTGAGGAAACCACCGGAATTCACTCCTTTTTATACATGATATAGATCATAATAAAAAGGAGAGAAAAAGTATGAAAACTATTAGCAAAAATTTCGCTTGGACTGTATTTGGTTTTTTTGTGTTAATGTTACTAACACCATCTTTGGCAGCAGCAGAGGAAAATGATTCTAACTTGCCGCTTCAGCTAGAGGTGAATGTATTGAATGATAACCCAGAAAAAGCTGCTATTTTGGATGTAGAAGTGAATGGTTTACTTGGAATTGACAAAATAGAAATGGAGATTCCAAATAGTAGTAATGAAGAAGGTAAAGCGGAAGAGAAACTCGTAAATCTATCCGTTACAGATAAAGAAATTAGTAATATGGAAGTCGATGTGCTTTCACAGAAAGAATCAGCTACATCAATTGAAAAAGCTGTAGTGGATATCACAACGGAAGACTTGGTAATTGTCGATGACGTAGATATGAAAGTATTGGCAAGTGGGGAAACTGCAACGGACACTACTTATTCAAGTGAAGCGGCAGTAGTAGATGCAGAACTTGCACCAATTATTATAGCCGACCAAATAGAACTTGATGTACTTGCAGATAAAACGCATATAACAAGTGGCGGCACACTACAAGAAATAACGGACATTGAAGAGGGGGTACATTTAGAGCTTACGAATGTACCAATAGTAAAAACTGCTCATATAGGAGTTTTAGAAAGTGAAACATCAATTTCTGATAAAGGATATATAGAAAATTCAAACCTGCTAAGTGTAGAAACGGAAGATGAAAATGATAATTCCTTATTGGATAATCTAAAACTAGATGTCTTACCAATGAGCGATTCTAAGGAAGCGACTATAGAGAAAAGCAGCTATGCTGTTGCATCTCTCGAGACATCAGATGGTATATTAGGTGATTTGTCGGCAGATGTATTGCTATCAAGATCAGCTAGTATGGAAGATGCGTATATGATTGAAAGTGGTGTAGTCGAAGTAGTGAGCGATCAATTCCTAATTGCGGATCAAATGCATATTGGAATACTAGATCATCACGAAATGAATGTCGAGAATGAACATTATGGTAATGCGGGTGTATTGCAGTTAGATGTATTATCTAATCAATTGAATCATTTGACTGTCGATGTACTGACAAACGATAATTACACAAATAGTGATGGTTCTCTTCAAATAAATCATGGTCTTTCCCTAGGCGCAGATAATGAGCTATTACAAAATACAAACATGAGAATTCTTGGGAGTCAAGAATTTGTTGCTGCTCAACCTACTATTAATCCAGAAGAACCGGTAGAGAATTCAACTGAAAACGTAGTAGAAAGTACTGATGAAACTCCATGGAGAGATAAAGCTCCTGTGGAAGATGACACTCCTATGGAAAGTGAAATTCCAGGTCTTGTTAATGAAGGAGGAGAGGACGTTTACGCTGATGCAAGTGGAAGCGAGAACATGAGCGATGAGACAAATAAAAACACAGAAGTGATTGTAGACGATAACCAAAATGGAAATGCTTTAAATAATGAGGAGAATAAAGACGATGATAGTATATTTGGTAATCTGAATGATGTTTCATCTAATGGAAACAGAATGCAAGGAACTTCCATGCTACCAAAAACGGGTGGATTTTTCGATGGTATGTTGCTAATTTTAGTAGCTGCTTGTCTTTTAGCAAGTGGATTCACACTACGTAAATTCGCATAAAGGAGGCATACTATTATGAAAAAGCTCATTGGAAATATGCTGATTTTAGTAGCTATTTCCATGTTAATCGTTGTTGGGCACGGAATGTTGAAAAACAAACAGCACCAAGAACAATTGATTCAATCCTTTGCTGGCATAAAAACAGAGGCTGCTACTAGTAAAGCGATAGAAGGATCAAATGAAGTGGCGGGCATTTTGAATATCGATTCTATTGATTTAAAAGCACCTGTTGTGAGAGGAGCAGCACCAGAAAAATTGAATAAAGCATTGGGAACTATTGACGGACTAGATGAACCGGGAACCGTAAATGGAACTACTGCGATTGCAGGCCATCAATCCCATATATTTGGACAGTTTTTCAATCGGTTGGACGAGCTACAAATAGGTGATCAATTTGAAATGGATACAATATCGGGAACTCTCCAATATGAAATATTTGATATAGTGGTTGTAAAGCCAGAAGATGTGGATATATTAAAAAGCCAAAAAGGCATTTCGCTTCTATCCTTGGTTACATGTTATCCAGAACGATCCAATCAGTTTAGACTAGTCGTTCAAGCAAAGCAAATTAATAATTGATTTACTAATAAAACCCAAGCAGAAAATAGCCCATTATTCTGCTTGGGTTTTTAGTTGCACTTACTATGGAATTGGCTGCCTTATTATCCAGTACAGTAGCTCTTTGCTAATTTTAGGAGGTTAATTCCAAACATTCTCAGCAATTTTCACTACATGGCGAACTTTTTCCCATTGTTCATCTTCTGTTAAAATATTTCCTTCCTCCGTCGAAGAAAAACCACATTGTGGACTTAAGCAAAGTTGCTCAAGTGGAGCATACTTAGTAGCTTCTTCAATTCTTGCTTTCACTTCATCTGCGTTTTCAAGTAGCCCATGCTTCGAAGTGATCAATCCTAAGACGATATATAAATCAGGACGGCTAATGTGACGAAGCGGTTCAAAGTCTCCAGAGCGTTCATCATCAAACTCTAGAAATAAACCATCTACATCTAACCCGCCAAAAATAGTTTTCGAAACAAGTTCATAGCTTCCGCTTGTAATATAAGTAGAACGGAAATTCCCACGACAAATATGCATCGTGACAAGCATATCATTCGGTCTTTTCGCAATCGATTCATTAATCGCACGTGCAGACAGTTTTAACGCTTCCTCTACATTCAATCCTCTTTCTTTCAGTCCAACAATTCCTTCTTCCGAGAAAGAAGTTGCCCATGATGTATCATCAATTTGAAGATAGCGACAGCCTTCATCATACAGTGCTTGAATAAACCCTTGGTAAGCAGTGATTAAATCATTAAATAATTCCTCATCGCTACCGTAAACTCCATCTTCAATCGTTGCTCTGTAGAAAAGCATATTCGGACTTGGTATTGTGAATTTAGCAACAGCGTCACCAGCCACACTTTGCAAAAACTTGAAGTGATCAGTCATGTAGTGCGTACTGAATCCTATTTTTCCAGTTACTTTAATGCCATGTGCTCTAGTTTGGACACCTTTAAACGAAAGTCCTTTGTCTGTTTCATAAAATTCGACACCGTCTAAGCCGCCGAGAAAGTCAAAATGCCACCATTTACGACGGAATTCCCCATCGGTTACTGATTGTAGACCAGCTTCTTTTTGTTTAGCAACAAGCTTCGTAATTTCTTCGTCTTCAATTTGTTTTAGTTGATCTGCAGTGATTTCATTATTTTCAAATTGTGCACGTGCTTTTTTTAATCGTGCTGGACGTAAAAAACTTCCTACTTGATCTGCTCGAAATGGCGCTTTTTGAACTAATTGTTTTGTCATGTTAAATTCCAACTTTCTGTTTGATTTTAGATGCTACTTTAAGTGCTTGGTCGAAGTCTGCGATTAGATCATCTACATGCTCTAGACCAACAGAGAACCTTAGAAGACCATCTGTAATTCCTCTTTTTTCACGTTCTTCTTTCGGTATTGCAGCATGAGACATAGTAGCAGGGTAGGAAAGAATCGATTCGACCCCTCCTAGACTTACTGCAAAAACCGGAATTTGGATGCTTTCTACAAAAGCTTTCGCTGTCTCTCTGTTTGGAAGACGTAAAGATAAAACTGCTCCTGGACTTTTCGATTGACTAGCATGAATCTCGTATCCAGGATGTGTGGATAAGCCAGGGTACAACACTTCCTCTACTAAAGGATGACTAGTTAGATACGTCGCAAGTTTTTGTGCTGATTCCGTAGATTGGTTCAAGCGCGCACCTAGTGTTTTAATGCCTTGAATTAATGTAAAAGAATCTTGTGCACCTAAAATGGCACCGAAAGAGTTTTGGATAAATCCTAGTCGATTTCCAAGTTCTGCATCTTTCGTAACAGCAAGCCCTGCAATGATATCGCTATGGCCAGATAAAAACTTCGTAGCACTATGTAACACAATGTCCACGCCAAGATCAATCGGACGTTGATAAAGGGGAGTCATAAATGTATTATCTAGCAAAGTCAAACACTCATTTGCTTTTGCAAGTGCGACAACTGCTTCGATATCTGTAATTCCCAATCGTGGGTTTGCAGGGGTCTCGATAAAAATGACTTTAGTATTCGGTCGAATGGCTTTTTCTATTGCCTCTACATTTGTAAAATCTGCAAACGAATGGTCAATTCCGAATCTCGGTAAAACTTCTGTTATGAAACGATATGTCCCACCGTAAACTTCCTCTGTTACAACAAGATGGTCTCCTGAAGAAAGTAACATTAGAGCAGAGGATATTGCCGCAATACCAGAAGCAAAAGCAAAGCCTCTTGTGCCACCTTCTAGCTCAGCGATCGTTTTTTCTAAGGCATCTCTAGTCGGGTTGCCGGATCTACTATAGTCATATGGTCCAAAACTATCAAAACTTTCTTGGTGGAATGTAGAAGATAAATAGATTGGTACGTTGACTGCGCCTGTTTTTTGTTCGTAATTTCCACGTGTGGAGGCTGTGATTAAGCTAGTTTCCAAGCTTTCGTTCACGTTACTCATGAGTGAATCACATCCCTTTCTAATTTCGCAAAAACTTGTTTCAAATCCGCAATTAAATCTTCTGCTTCTTCTACACCAACAGAAAAGCGTAACAAACTATTATCCACACCTCTTGCAATCCGCTCTTCTTCTGGAATTTCCGCATGGGTTTGTGTAGTAGGGTACGTGATGAAGCTTTCAACGCCACCTAAACTCTCCGCAAAAACGATTAATTGAAGGTTTTCTAAAAATGGTCCAACCCATTCGCTTTTGTGTAAGCGGAAAGAAAGCATACCCCCAATTCCAGGGTAAAATACTTCTTTTACAGCAGTTTCATTTTGTAAAAACTCCACGATTTTCTTCGCATTCGCATCATGTTGTTTCATGCGCAAGTGTAGCGTTTTTAGTCCCCGAATTAATAACCAAGAATCGAAAGGGGAGAGAACTGCTCCTGCAGCATTATGATTAATAATCAATTTTTCGCTAAGTGTTTTCCCTTTAGTTACAACGAGACCAGCAAGGACATCATTATGCCCACCAATATATTTAGTGCCACTATGCATCACAATATCTGCCCCTAGCTCAATTGGCCTTTGTAAGTAAGGAGTTAAGAACGTGTTATCCACGATCAGTAGTAATTGATATTTTTTTGCTAAATCACTGTATTGTGCAATGTCAATTTCTTGCATGAGTGGATTAGTAGGTGTTTCGATGAAAAGTGCTTTTGTGTTTTCCGTTATTAATGCTTCTACTTCCTCTACGGATTCAAACGTGGCATAAGAAGTACGAATATTGTAGGAATCTGCGTATTGATTGAACAAACGATATGTCCCACCGTAAAGATCTTCAGGCGCAATGATTTCATCCCCAGATCGGAAAAGAGACAATATTAACTGGATTGCGGCCATACCAGAACTACAGGCAAAACCAGCATCCCCTCCTTCTAACTTCGCAATTCCTTCTTCTAAAATTGTGCGCGTTGGATTTTTTGTACGCGTGTAGTCGTAACCGGTGGATTGACCAACCCCTGCATGTTTATAAGCTGTTGATAAATGAATAGGGGGATTGACGGCACCTGTCCGCGGATCACTATGATTTCCTAATTGCACTAATTCGGTTTCTAAACACTTTTTTGTCATTAATAATCATCCTCTACCAATAAATTAAAATAAAAAGAGGATTCCCTATAAGAAGAGAATCCTCAAAAAAATTGAAGTTAGTCTTCTTATCTTCTAGACAATTGCTGTCTATTGGAGTTAGCACCATACCTACATGTGGCTGGTTGCTGAGACATCTTCGGGCCAATCCCTCCGTCTCTCTGGATAAGAAATAAAATATGAAATTTTCTAAAAGTTTTATTGAAGTAATGGTATCATGAGTTGAATATTTATACAACATCATTTTTGTAAAACTTTTGTCTGTTGAAAAGTAATTCAGATAAGTATATAATCCAATATGTTTAGTATGAATTTAAAATGAAGAATGGAGGAAAGAAAATGGAATCGGTTACACAAGAAACGGATCTACAGTCTATTTTCACTGAAATAGACAATAGTTTTGACGAAATTGTTAGTTGGAGAAGATATTTACACCAACATCCTGAGTTATCTTTTGAAGAAACGGAAACAGCTAAATATATTGCAGACAAATTAGAAGACTTTGGATTAGTAGTGAAGAAGAACATTGGTGGACATGGTCTAATCGGAATTTTGACCGGTGCACAAGCTGGAAAAACGATTGCTTTAAGAGCAGATTTTGACGCGTTACCTATTGAAGATGAGAAAAACGTGCCTTATAAATCGCTTAATCCTGGTGTAATGCATGCTTGTGGTCATGATGGGCATACAACAGCTCTTCTTGCAACAGCACAAACGTTAAGTAAATATCGAGAAAAAATTAAAGGTAAAATCATATTCATCTTTCAACCGGCTGAAGAACAGCCTCCAGGTGGGGCAAAGTTCATGATCGAAGAAAACGTGCTAGATGGTGTCGATTATGTTTTTGCTGCACATCTCGATTCAAAAGTCCCCATTGGAAAAGCTTCTGTTGGGGCGGGATATAAAATGGCGGCAGTAGACAAGTTTGAGGTTAAGATCCAAGGAATTGGTGGACACGGAGCAAGACCTCAAGACTCAGTCGATTCTATAGTCATTGGAAGTGAAATCGTCAATTCGCTTCAAAAAATAGTAAGCCGTAGAATTGATCCATTAGAATCTGCCGTAGTTACAATCGGTGTATTCCATGCAGGGAGTGCTTTTAATATTATTGCTGATACGGCTAAATTGGAGGGAACTGTCCGTACATTTAGTGAATCAGTACGAAAACAAGTAAAAGAGGAGATTTATTCGATTGTAGAGGGAATTACAAAAGGATTCCATGCTCATTTTGAAATCGACTATCTTCACGGTTATCCTGCACTATACAATCATCTTGAGGAAAGCGCGCTCGTCCAAAATTTGTTGTCGGACGTGTTTAGTGAAGAAAACGTGATTGATATGGACGCATCTATGGGTGCAGAAGATTTTTCCTATTTCTTATTGGAAAAGCCAGGTACTTATTTCAAAGTAGGCTCTCAAAATGAAGACCAAAATACGCAGTATCCACATCATCATCCAAAGTTTGACTTTGATGAAAGAGCGTTGTTAAACATTGAAAAATCATTTGTTAAAATTGTCGCACATTACTTGTTTTAATATTAAAAAATAGGCATGTGCGGAAAGTACTCCGGACATGCCGTAAATGTAGAATTTAGTTACATCAACATTGGAAGAAAGAATGCAATTGCTCCAAGCACAATGGAAGACCAAGCTAAGAATTTTTGAGGGAATGTTAAGCCGAGTAAGCCTAAAATTACCGCAGCACCGCCAAACCATAGTGGGTAATAGAAGAACCCAACGATTGCTAATACAATTCCCACCCAGCCGATCCAACTACCTAAAGAAGCTTTCATCACAAACACCTCCTTTACTAATGGAAAGAACAATAAAGTACTAAAAATCGACATGATTGTTCTTTTTACTAGTATATGAAGGGAGGGGCTATAAGTAATAAACAATTTGGACGAAAATCATAGAATAATAGCTTTTTTTGGCCAATAAAAAAGACCCTCTATTCCCAAAACACATCTACGAACATAACAAAAGGTACAAGCAATCGAACTTATACCTTTCGTCTCACATTATTTCCCGCCTAACAGATCAAAAATTCCACCTGCGATACTACCTTCTCCTTTGGAGCCACCGCCTGGTGTTTGAGGTGCAGCAGCAAACACGCGGCTTGCTAAACGGCTAAATGGTAACGATTGAATCCAAACTGTACCTGGTCCGTGAAGTGTTGCAAAAAACAAACCTTCTCCACCAAACAATGCTGTTTTTACTCCTTTTACCATTTCAATATTGTAATCCACATCAGATGTCATCGCTACTAAACATCCTGTATCTACGCGTAGCGTTTCCCCCACTTGCAAGCTTTTATGATGAATAGTTCCGCCCGCGTGAATAAAAGCGAGGCCGTCACCTTCCAGTTTTTGCATGATGAATCCTTCTCCACCAAAGAATCCAGTTCCTAGCTTGCGTTGAAATTCGATGCCAACGGAAACCCCTTTCGCTGCAGCTAAAAATGCATCTTTTTGACAAATAATTTTGCCGTTGTATTGGCTCAAATCCATCGGAATAACTTTTCCAGGATACGGTGAAGCAAAATAAACATGTCTTTTCCCGCTACCAACGTTCGTAAACGTAGTCATGAATAAACTTTCCCCCGTTAGCATTCGTTTGCCTGCACCCATTAATTTTCCCATGAGTCCGGCACCACTTAAAGAACTTGAACCATCACCAAAAATAGTTTCCATCGAAATATTATCTTCCATCATCATTAAGCTACCTGCTTCAGCAACTACTGTTTCTTGTGGATCTAATTCGATTTCTACAAATTGCATGTCATCTCCATATAATTTGTAGTCAATTTCATGATTATTCATGTTCAATCTCCTCCTTAGTAATAACTATTTAAGTATACGAAAAAGAGAGTTAAAAGTTTCGATATTAAAGTTTTCATTTTTCAGAAATTATTTGAAGGAGTTTAATAGTGACTATAGAATGTAGTAGGTATAAGCATTTTTTATGGAAAACATTTGGAGCAATGGAGCGACAGTGTGCGGAATGTAGTCGAGTGATTGTGCATAAGGATGTAAAGAGGGAGTAAGAAATCATGCTTCTTGTGCAAAAAGAACAAGTTCATAAAAAGGGGAGAACAATATGAAGGTTGCTGTATTGGGAGCAGGTTTAATGGGGAAAGAAGCAGCACGTGATTTAGTGAAAAGCCCCAATGTGGAAAAAGTATTATTATGTGATTTAGATGTGGGACAAGCTAATATGTTTCGAGAAAAACTTCAAAACGCTAAGATTGAAGTATGCAGATTAGATGCAAATGACGATGATAATATACGACAAATTATGAAAAAGGCCGATGTTGTCATCAATGCCCTCTTTTATACGTTTAATGAAAAAATAGCAAGGCTTGCAGTAGAGGTTGGTGTACATTCCATCGATTTAGGTGGACATATAGGTGGGGCAACGGATGCAGTGCTTGCGCTTGATACAGCAGCGCGAGAAAAAGGAATTACTCTTATCCCAGATCTAGGAGTAGCCCCTGGTATGATTAATATTCTCACTGGTTACGGAGCAAGTAAACTGGATGAGGTGGAAGGAATTCATCTATATGTTGGTGGAATTCCAGTAGCGCCAGAAGGAGTTTTCGGATATAATATCGTCTTTTCTCTAGAAGGAGTATTCGACCATTATACGGATCGTTCTCATGTAATTCGAAACGGGAAGCTTCAAGAAGTAGAATCCCTTTCAGAAATTGAACCAATCTTTTTTAAAAATTACGGGGAGCTAGAAGCATTTCATACTGCTGGTGGAACATCTACGTTGAGCAAATCTTTCCCAAATGTAGATACGCTAGAGTATAAGACGATTCGTTATAAAGGACATGCCGAGAAATTTAAACTGCTAGTAGACTTAGGATTGACGAATAAAAACACAGTCGTAAATGTGAAAGGTAATTTGGTGAGGGCTCGAGATGTATTAAAAGAAGTATTAACGCCGCAATTATTATTAGGAGATAAAGACGATGCAGTTTTACTAAGGGTCATTGTAATGGGCATAGAAAATGGAGAAAATGTTACGTACACATATGAATTGGCTACAAAAAAAGATCGAATATCTGGAACTACTGCAATGGCAAGGGCGACAGCCAACACAATTTCTGCAGTTGCACAAATGATTGGGAATAATGTCATTACAAAACGAGGTGTCTATCCTCCAGAACTAATTGTACCAGGGGAGTTATATATAAGAGAAATGGCTGCCAGAGATGTAAATATTGTGGAAACAGTATTAAGAGGTGAACGCGTTTGAACATTGAATTCTCAGGGGAACAACAAATACTTCGTAAAACCGTCAGGCAATTGATAAAGTGCTTCCCATATGCTACCCAAATGGTCGTTTGATAAATAATAGCTGATTGGAGCTATATATTAGGTTTCTAAAATAAAGCGCAAGAAGAAAATTACTTCCTTTTCTTCTTGCGTTTTTAATTGTTTTGGAAAGGACAAAAATCCGAGCATGTGGATGACTTTCTCTTGACAATACAAGGAAAGTTATTATTTAGGGATACTGCGAACTAAAAAGCTCGATTAAGTGTCCGCGATGATTTCCGCTGCAGGCGGACGCTTTCCATGGGGTGAGCGATGATCCATCACCGTAGCTACGCGTCCGTTGTGATGGATCATTAGTCTCACTCATCCCACTGGAGTCGCCGCCTTCCGCTGCAATCGTTAGAAATTTGTTACTAATTTGGAGTCTGCAGTTATCAGAGATCTAAATTCAGCAGGTCCACTTCGCAATATTTATTAAACCTAATTAGAAAATGCTGTCTTAGAATAAGTGCAGCATTTTCTAAGGTGAAGTTCGTTCTGTTCAACCATTTGTTGAGATAACCCTTCATATTCAACATTGTCTCACTACAAGTAAATTTGTCGTTTTATGAACTATTTGCTTTCACCAGCAATTTGGTTGCTCTCCTCCTTCAAACAATAAAAAAACAAACACATAATTTTTTTGGATATATTGCCGCACTCAATTTTGATGGAAAAAGAATAGTAGAACGTTTAATAATTACAAATATTGTATGGAAAACATTAGTTTGCCGTCGTCTCACTCTAAGTAAACCTTTTATTTTGAGAGTTGATTGCTTTCGATAACCAATTGGTTGCTCTCAAATAGAATTGATTGCTTACGGAATAGTATTGGTTGCTTTCAAAGACCCGTCTGTTGCTCATCGCCATTTACTGGATTCATACATCGTAAAAATACATAATATTGGGATTTAGCGCGGTGCACCTTTTGATAAATCTAGAACTATGTTAAATTCAGATGCTGATTAGTCAGCAAGTTTCATGGATTGGAGCGTCCGCCCAGCAGCGGAAATCCTAGCAGTAACTGTTAAATACTTAAAGGTACTTCTAATTTTATTGAAAAATCATGAAACCAAAAGGTGAATTTTCAGTCTAATGGATTAACAATGAAAATAAGAAAGGATGATTAATATGAAAAAATGGCTGATATCCATTATTGCTTTCGTTTTAATAATTGGAATGGCAGGCGCATTCTATTTTTCTGAAATTGAGATAAGTGCCGAGCGCAATGTGTTAAGTGATCAACCATTTAAAGAGAGTAGTGAAATTCAAACCGTTCAATCCAAAGAACAATTAAAAGCCTATTTTGAAAAGGTTAAAAAACAGCAAGGGAAACAATATAATGGAGCAGCGGTAACAGAAGAATCCGCTACGATGGATGCTAAAAGTTCTTCTGGTGGCCAAGGAGGAGATTATTCAACTACGAATAACCAAGTAGAAGGAGTGGATGAAGGGGATATCGTAAAAACAAATGGTACGCATATATTTTCAATTAGTGAAAATAACGTGGTAATCGTAAACGTAGAAAATCCAAAACATATGAAAGAAGTAAAGAAAATCCCATTTGCAAATGATTTTTATCCAACACAACTACTATTATCAGATCAAACCTTAATGGTTATCGGTCAGAAAAACGTTTTTCGGACACTAGAGATGGAAAGTAAGCAATCTATGGACATTGCGATGCCGATGGATTCGATGACGACTGTGTATTTCTATAATATTTCAAATCCCGCATCACCAAAACTAATGAGGGAAATTGCGACAGAAGGATTTATGAACGGTGCACGTCTAACAAATAATATATTATATTATGTGACGACAGTTTATCCGAAATTCTGGATAATGGAAGAAAATGTAGATGCTGAGTTACGTCCATTTACTTATGATTCTCAAACCGATGATGAAGCAAAACCGATGTCCTTTAATAGTATCGCAATCCTTCCTAGCTCTATAGAAGGGAATTATAGTATTATTTCGGCTATCGATGTATCCAATCCTGTAGAAAACGAAGTACAAACAAAGGGGTATCTTGGCTGTAGTGAACAGTTATATATGTCAAAAGATAGTCTATATTTAACCTCTACTATTTATGAACAGGACAATTCCAATGCGAAAAAAATGATATGGAATCCTGGGGAAATGGATACAAAAGTTTTTAAGTTTGCATTAAACAAAACATCCGTACAATTCATCGCATCGAGTCGTATAAAGGGAACGATATTAAATCAGTTTTCGATGGATGAGCATAACGGTTATTTCCGCACAGTAACGACAAAAGGGAATAACTGGGGTGAAAATAAAGTATCTGAAAATAATCTATTTATACTCGATGAACAGATGAAAACAGTAGGCCAGGTAACAGGTTTAGCAAAAGGCGAGCGCATTTATTCAGCAAGGTTTATGGGAGATAAAGTATATATGGTGACGTTTAAAGAAACAGATCCTTTATTTGTTATTGATGTAGCAAAACCAACTGCACCAAAAGTATTAGGGGAACTGAAGATTCCAGGATTTAGTAATTACCTACATCCGTTAGATGAAAATCATTTAATTGGTTTTGGCTATGAAACAATAGTAGATACCCAGTCTGGTGGTAAAGAACCGCTTATTATGACAGGGGGAATGAAAGTTTCCCTTTTCGATGTAAGTGATTTTGCGAACCCAAAAGAATTGGATACAGAAATAATTGGTGATCAAGGAACATATTCGCAGGTTCAATATGATCACCATGCGTTGTTCCAGCACCAAGAAAAAGGGTTGTTTGGATTTCCAATTTCCATTTATAAAAAAGGGAAAGAATATGCAGAGTTTAAGCAGGATGGAGCATTAGTATATGAAATTACACCCGAAAATGGAATTGTGTTAAAAGGGGACTTATTAAACCCTGAAAACCCTAATCAGCAATACGAAGAATGGGAAAGCAGTATCCAACGAATGATTTATGTAGAGGGTTCTTTATTTACTGTTGCGATGAAAGAAATCAAAAGCTACAATTTAAACTCGTTTGAACAATTGAGTAAAATGTCATATTAAAACAAAAAAGACTCCAAAAGCCACAAAGCTTTTGGAGTTTTCTTTAGTAAAAAAAGTAATTCAATTGGCGTTGCTGCTTTTCAACTCAGATACAGTGACAAACGAATATCCTTCTCCTTGCAAGTAGGCAAGAACCTCATCTAGTCCCTCTGCAGTTGACATATGTATATCATGCATTAAAATAATAGAACCTTCCTTTACATGATTTTTCACATGTGCAAGTAAATGATTAGCATTACGGTATTTCCAATCGAGCGTATCCACATCCCATAAAACGACCGGGAGGGAAGTTTGATCACGAACCTTACTATTTACAGCGCCGTATGGGGGACGGAATACAGTTGGCTTGCTACCAGTTGCTTGTTCAATCGCATCACTCGTATTATTAATCTCTAAAGCAATTTTTTCAGAAGAAGCCTTTGTTAAATCTAAATGATTCCAAGTGTGGTTGCCTAACTCATGTCCTGCCTCTTTCATTTCCTTTACAATTTCAGGATAGAAAGAAACACGACTTCCAAGCATAAAAAACGTAGCTTTTGCATTATACTTCTTTAGTGTGTCGAGAATCAATGTAGTTGATTCTGGATTCGGTCCATCATCGAATGTAAGTGCAACTAATTTTGTGGAAGGGTTCACTGTCGTATCTTCAGTCTGTATTTCACCTGAAGGTTTTTCCTCTTCCTTTACCGATGTCGTTGGTGATGGCTGGATAGTCACTTCTGGAAGTTTAAAATTGTCGGCGATAATATCGTTCAAATCCTCTAGTGGGATAGAAACAATCGGAGAAATTGCCGGACCAGCAGTAATTTCATACTCATCATAGTAAAATTCGATCGAATCTTTCTTCAAGGAAAAGTTAGAATAATTATCCCAAGTAGGCATTGTTTTTTCTGTAAATTGCTTTTGAAGTAAGTGGGAATTCAATTGTTCATCAGAGATGATGTATTCCCTTACTATTGTAGCCAGTTTTATAAGTGCTTTTTCATTGTTTGCGAGCAAGTCATTTATCGTAAGCATGTGACCGGACTGATTATGTAAGCGGAAAATTCTCGTTTCTGATAATCCGTCTGTTCCACCTGTATTCATGTACGAATGAATAACAAATGAATAGTATCCTGTAGTATGCTGAAAAACTTCAAAGGAAATATTCAATTCGCCCTTACGATACATATTCGATTCAGTTAAATAATTCGTTTCGTTTAAATACAATGTTTTTATATTATTTGTATATGCCTTTACGATATCATTGAATTCTGGAACATTACTTTGTGGAAATTGAATTGCATACGGAGTTTTTTTGTCATTAGACGTTTCCGTAATAATACGAATTCCTGGATAAGCCGAATCGCTTTCATTAATTTGTTCTTTAGGAACAGTTGGGAAGTTAGCCGATACTACTACTTTTTCTTTTTTTGCAGGATTGAGAAGCATCAGAAGAAAAATCATTAAACTACTTAATGTAAGAATAGTAAAAATAAACGTAATATCAATCCAACGTCTCCTTTTTTTGGATTTTGGATGCGTGGACATATTGATGATTCTCCTTTTCTAGTACTTATCTATTATATTAGATTAGACGGATGAATAGGTAATAAAGTTTTAGTTTTCATTGTTTTTATTTTCAACGTTCGATAAGATAATCGTAGCTGAATTTCACTATAGAAAGGAAGGGGTTCCTATTGACGCCAGACTCCGAATTAACCGTAGAATGCTGTTTACTTGCGGGACGTTTAATGATGGAAAGTGGAGCGGAGACATACCGAGCGGAGGATACAATGGATCGGATGGCGATTTCGCAGCAACTAACACAATCCCAAAGTTTTGTGACACCAACTGGCATCATTTTTGCAGGAAGTAATAGCCTTCCAACTAAACTAGTAAGAATTAGCAATAGGTCGACGGATTTAGAAAGGATAGCGCTCGTAAATAGCGTCTCCAGAAAACTCGTTAACAAGGAAATTACACTGCAAGAAGCGTATTCGGAGCTAGTTAGCATCGAAAAAGAACATAAAACGCTTCCGTTATGGATACAAATAGTTGCCGCATCCGTTGCGTCTGCCGCATTTCAGTTATTATACGGCGGTACATTCCAAGATGTTCCCACTGCATTAATAGCTGGAGGCGTAGGGTTTTCTATTTCAACGCTATTAGAAATGAAAACGCGAGTAAAGTTTTTTGCGGAGTTTTTAGCAGCATTATTTATTTGTTTAATCGCTATTTTATCGGTTACGTGGGGGTTGGGATATGAAGTCGATAGAATCATTATCGGTTCTGTCATGCCGCTTGTTCCAGGGTTGCTCATAACGAATGCTGTACGTGATTTAATGGCAGGTCATTTTGTTTCCGGTGTATCAAAAGGAGCAGAAGCATTTCTTACAGCTTTTGCCATTGGCGCAGGGGTTGCATTAGGATTGTCATTTTAGGAGGGTTAGTTATGTCGTATTTAATGCAAGGAATATTAAGTTTTGCAGCAGCAGCTGGATTTGGGATTATATTTAATGCTCCGAGAAAATCACTTTTCTATTGTGGACTTGTTGGTATGATAGGTTGGCTTGTATATTCTTACGTAAATGATTTAAGTAACGATCCTGCGAAATCATCATTCGCCGGTGCATTTTCGGTTGCTTTTGTTGCACATATAATGGCCAAAAAGTTTAAAATGCCTATGATTATTTTCAGTGTAGCAGGTATTATTCCATTAGTTCCGGGTGGATCTGCCTATAATGCGATGCGAAATGTAATAGAGAAGGATTATAGTGTAGCAGTGGATTATGGATCCGTTGCCCTTATCGTCTCAGGTTCAATTGCGATGGGTTTGGTTTTTGCAGAGATTATTACGCAATTATCGGTAAAAGTAATAGGAAGACTCAGAGTAAAACCGTGACGATAAGCATTATCTCCACGGTTTTTTTTCTTCCTATTTTAAAAGTGCTTCAACTTCTTCTGCTGGGATCGGGCGGCTTATGTAGTATCCTTGAGCGGAAACACAGCCCATTTGTTTTAACAGCTCATATTGTTCCTCTGTTTCTACACCTTCTGCAACAACATTTACATTTAAAGATTGCCCAAACTGGATTAATCCTTGGACAAGCTTTTGTAATTTCTCTTGCTGCATAATAGAACTCACAAACGATTTATCTATTTTCAATTTGCTAATCGGAAGAAGTTGTAAATACCTAAGCGATGCATATCCAGTTCCAAAATCATCCAAAACAAAAGCAACTCCGTCTTGGTGTAATGTCTGCATTTGCTGAATAATAGATTTTTCGGCTTCCGCTTCGAGTGCAAACTTTTCTGTAAATTCAATTTGTAAAAGCTTCGGAGAGCAATTGTACTTATCTAACATGTTGCGAATTGTCTTTACCATATTTTTATCACGGAATTCCCGGACGGATGAGTTAAAGCTTACTTTAACCGGTATCCCTTTTTGCTCCCAAATAGCCGCTTGTTCACAGACCTTTTCGAGCATAAAAGAGCCAATTTTATTGATTAATCCGGTTTCTTCGGCGATAGGTATTAGCTCTTCGGGAGAAACGATTCCGAGCTCATCATCTTCCCATCGAACGAGCGCTTCTACTGATGTAATCTGATCAGTTAATACATCTTTTTGTGGTAAATATAGAACATGAAGATCATGGTGGTTTAAAGCTTCTAACAATCGTTTTTCAATTTGTGCACGACGAGTAAGTTTGTGATGGTCAGATGGGGAAAGGCTTGCAATCATGCCACCACCTTCTAATTTCACTTTTTGGATTTTCGTATCAGTAGCTTTCAATAAGTGCAAATAGGTTTGTTGATCTTCAGGGTATCTAGTAATTGCTCCGCTGACTGTAATAGGAACAACTTTATTGTCTAGATAAATCGGGTTTTGTTTTAAGTAATGGATAAAACCCTGTATATACCATTCACCTAAAGTTGTAAGGACCGCAAATTCATCCCTGCCTGCTCTAGCAATAATCGATTCTTCAAAATAGATTTTCAATCTTTTCGTAAACTCATTTAATAATTGAGATTCTGTTTGATCGTTAAATATTTCTTTTAACGTATAAAATTGATCGATACTAAGGAAAACAAAGGAAAAGTATTTGTCATCTTGGATATATTCATTCACCATTTCTTCTAAACGATGTCTACTCATTAGACCGGTTTCCGTATCTACATAAGCAATTTGTTCAAGGCGCGTTTGTATTAATTTCTTTTCTGTAATCTCTTCTTCCAATAACAAATGATATAGTGTATTATTCTCCGTATTAGTAATGGGGAGACCGATCAAATCAACCCAATAGCTCTCTCCGTCTTTTGTTGTTTTTTCGACCGTACCTTGGAAAACTTGTCCTTTTTGTAATGTGTTGATAATTTTATCTGCAATGGCAATATGGTGATCGGTATTAGGGAATAGTTGCCAAAAAGTTTTTCCTACAATTCGTTTTGGTGTCCAATTGCTTCTTTTTAAAAACATTTCATTTGCATGTAGGATTAGTCCTTCTTTGTCTAAATAAGCAACCATAAATGATTTAGATAATCCTTTTTTTAATAATTGTAACTCTGAAAAAGAAGATGCTTCTGTATCTTGTATTGTATTAGATTCAATCTGGAAGAAAACATAGTACTCATCGTTCATGAAGATCGATTTTGCGACAATAGATGTTTTCGTGGGGCGTCTATCTTTGGAATAGAGGATGACGGGACTGAAGCGAATTGGATCATCTTGATGTAGGATTGATTCCCAATTAGCAGTTAAATGCCCGTATGTATGCTCATTAAACAAAGGCGCTTTAGGTCCTTGTAAATCATCTAAATGATATCCAAATTGCTTTTCTGCCTCCTTGCTCCACCAAATAATATGACCGTCTCTATTTGTCATAAAGGTTGGAAATGGCAAATGACTAAAAACAGTGTTACTTAAATCAAATAATTCGTCTTTTAGGTACATATTAACGGCCCCTTTAAATAATTTATATTCATTATATAAAATATACATAAATTAGTCATTAAAATAGAGCAATTTATTCATTGAAAAATAATATTAGGGTATAAAGTAATAGTTATATATATATAGGGAGAGAAGAGGGAATGTGAAAATGGGACGATGGAAAGGTATTGTATTAATCATTTTTGGTTCAATGTTGTGGGGAGCCTCCGGACCGATGATGGAGTGGGTGTTAAAAGAAAGTAACTTATCTGTTCCATTTTTTCTGACGGTTCGTTTAACGGTAGCGGGGGCATGTCTACTAACCTTTTTAAGGATAAGAGGAAAGCCTATCTTTACTATATGGAAAGAGAAGAGTTGGTTAAAGCAATTGATCATTTTTGGTATTTTTGGGATGCTCGGTGTTCAATATACATTTGTTGCGGCAATTGAGGCGAGTAATGCGTCTATTGCAACATTACTGCAATTTTTGGGGCCTATTTATATCGTGGTATTTGTTTCGTGGAAGAGCAAGATGTTTCCTCCTAAGTATCAAATCATCGGTATTATCGGAACGCTCGTCGGGTTGTTTTTTTTACTAACAAACGCCAAATTGGATCAATTATTAATCAGTAATGAAGCGCTAATTTGGGGATTAGCAATCGGTGTTGCGTTTGCTATTTATACGGTGTACCCAGCAAGTCTCATGAAAGAGTGGGGAGTGCTTATCGTCGTTGGTTGGGGGATGTTAATTGGAGGAGTAGTGCTAGCTGTCATCTCTCAGATTTGGCGTTCGGATGAATGGGGGGAGTTCACGAATTACCCAATTAACTTAATGACCATTATCATTATTTTTGTTGGAACAATTGCATTTATACTCTTTTTAACAAGTATGAAGTACATATCCCCAGTAGAAACTAGCATTCTGTCCAGTATGGAACCATTAACTGCTATGGTAATTTCGGTTATTTGGTTAGGACAAGTTTTTGGAGCTTGGCAATATGTCGGCATAGTAGTAATGATCTTGTTTGTCACATGGCTTTCAATCGCTGGCGAAATTAAATGGAAACGAAAAGAAAGGATGGCTAATTGAGGCCATCTTTTTCTATATGTTGTGTACGTGTTATGGCATAATAGACTGTATATAGAAATAATTCGAGTGGCGAAGAATATAGGGGTGTTTTGATTGTGAAGACGATTTTTTCTTATTTATCACCATATAGGTGGCTTGTTGTGATTGCATTACTACTTATGTTAGTCGAACTTTCTGTAGAGCTTGTGCAACCATTGTTAATCGCAACTATTATTGATGATGGAATATTAGCAAGAGACCAGCAGACTATTATTTTTTTGGGAATTATTATGCTTGGGATTTCAGCTATTGCTTTATTAGCGGGAATCATTAATACATTTATCGCTTCCCATGTAGTGCAAAGTTATGGGTATGACATTCGTCAGGCACTATTTAAGAAAGTACAATCATTTACGATGGCAACTTTTTTAACGTTTCCTTCTTCAAGCTTAATAACACGGCTAACGAATGATGTGACGATTACGCAAAACTTAATATTCATGGGCCTTCGAATAATGCTTCGAGCACCATTATTAGTTGTTGGAAGCATTATTCTGTCCTTTTTTGTTCATGCTTACTTAGCTATGTTTTTAGTTGTGGGAGCGCCAGTTTTAATCATTTTTCTTTTCATTATGAGTAGAAAAGGACTTATGCTTTTTGGTAAAGTTCAAAGAAGTGTTGACAGCGTGACACGTAAAGTGCAGGAAAATTTGCAAGCCGTTCGCCTCATAAAAGCGTATTTACGCGGCAGCTTTGAATCAACTCGCTTTGCAGCTGTTGCAGACGAATTAAAATTTGATAATGTGAAAGCATTCCGTATTATGGAGCTCATTTTACCCGTTCTCTTATTTGTTATGAATGTGAGCTTAATGGCCGTTCTTTGGTTTGGGGCAAAAGAAATACAAACAGGGGATACAAAGATGGGGGATCTTGTTGCAATCGTTAACTATGCGATGCGTATGACGGGCGCATTTTCCATGTTTTCTTTCATCATCATATTTTTCTCTAGAGCGAAAGCATCCGCTGAACGGATGGAAGAGGTTTTAGTAGTCGATGAAGGAATTGAAGAAATAAGTAAAGATCCTATAGAATCCGTTCCTAAAATAGGAGAAATTGCGTTTAAGCATGTTTCTTTTCATTATCCTACAACCGATATACCTGTTCTAAAGGATGTTTCATTTTCTGTAAAAGCAGGAGCAAAGCTTGCGATTATGGGAGCTACAGGTTCCGGGAAATCGACACTGTTAAACTTGATACCTCGCATTTTTGATGCGACAGAAGGAGAAATATGGATTGACGGGGTAGAAGTAAAAGAATGGCCACTAAAAGAGTTAAGACAAACAATTGGGCTTGTTCCGCAACAATCCATCCTTTTCACAGGAAGTATTGAAGAAAACTTAGGATGGGGAGACTCGACCGCTTCGGGAGAAAGTCTTAAAGAAGCAGCAATTCAAGCGCAAATTCATCATTCGATTGAACAATTTCCAGAACAATATGATACGAGAGTTGGTCAAAAAGGAGTCAATTTATCTGGCGGCCAAAAACAAAGATTGTCCATTGCGCGTGCATTAGTACGAAAACCAGAGATCCTATTATTGGATGATAGTACAAGTGCTTTAGATGTATCGACTGAGAATGCCCTATGGGAAGCTTTAGAAAAAGAAAATGCAACGATGCTTGTCATTACGCAAAAGATAAGAACAGCAAAAGGTGCAGATCAAATTCTTTTATTAGAAGAAGGAAAAGTTTCGGCATACGGAACGCATGAACAGTTAATGGAAAGTTCTTCTTTATACAGAGAGATTGCGGAATCACAACAGGAGGGGGGCGGACATGATGAACTTCATTCGTAAACCTTTTGGATATGAACCAATTGTGACTAAGGAAGACTTGAAGAAAGATTATAAGAAAAAAGTGGAGAAGCCATCTGATTGGCAAGGGGTTCTACGTCGTATATGGAAGCTTGTAGATGAGCAGCGTTTTTTATTGATCGTTGTACTATTACTTGTAGTAGCTAGTTCTGCATTAGCTTTATTTGGACCGTATTTAATCGGTGTTATAATCGATGAATATATTGCTAAAAGTATTTTTGCGGGACTTGTGAATATAATAGGATTATTAATTATTGTCTATGTGTTTCTATCTGTCACGATGTATTTACAAAGTTATTGGATGATTGGGATCGCTCAGCAAACAATTTATAGACTAAGAACTGGATTGTTTGATCATTTACAAAAGCTACCTGTATCATTTTTTGATAAACGTCAACACGGAGAATTGATGAGTCGGGTGACGAATGATATTGAAAACGTCAGTCAAACGTTGAATTCTTCTTTTATACAAGTATTTTCAAGTATTTTAACTTTAGTAGGAACAACGGTTGTCATGCTTCTATTAAGTCCATTAATGACCGTTATTACATTAGTGATTGTGCCTTTTATGTTTTTTGCAATGCGTTGGATAACGAGACGCACATCGAAATTATTTAAAGAACAACAAAAAGCACTTGGAGAACTAAATGGAATGATTGAGGAGACTGTTTCCGGTCAACGAATCGTCAAAGCATTTTCCCAAGAAAACCGCATGTTAGAGGAATTTGCAGTGAAAAGTGAGCGTTTAAAAAGAACTGGTTTTTGGGCACTTACTTATTCAGGGTTTATCCCAAAAGTGATGAACTTTTTAAATAATATGAGCTTTACACTTGTAGCAGCAGCTGGAGGAATACTTGCGTTTTATGGATATATATCCATTGGAGAAATTGTCATTTTTACCGAATATGCCCGTCAGTTTACCCGACCGCTGAATGATTTAGCTAACCAGTTTAATACTGTGTTATCTGCCATTGCAGGTGCAGAGCGTGTATTTGCAATTATCGATGAACCGAAAGAAATAGATGTAGCAAATCATTATCAAGATTATAGACTGAAAGGAAATGTAACGTTTGAAGACGTTACTTTTTGGTACGATAAAAACGATCAAAGCCCGACGATTGAGCATGTCTCTTTCCGTGTAGAAGCTGGAAAGACAGCTGCTTTAGTAGGTGCTACTGGTGCGGGGAAAACGACGATCATGCAGCTTCTTGCTAGATTTTATGAAATAAACGAAGGGAAAATTTTAATAGATGGTATTCCGCTGGATAGTTTGCCAAGGCATACATTAAGAAGTCAAACAGCATTTGTTCTTCAAGATCCATTTCTCTTTGAAATGACTGTAAGAGAAAATATACGGTACGGTAAATTAAGTGCAACGGACGAAGCGATAGTGGAAGCTGCTAAAGAAGCAAATGCGCATGAGTTTATTATGAAATTGCCAAATGGATATGACACGATTTTAAAGGCAGACGGAGGAGAGATTAGCCAAGGACAAAAGCAATTATTGTCTATCGCGAGAGCACTTGTTGCAGACCCAGCCATTTTACTATTAGACGAAGCTACATCAAGTATTGATACGGTTACAGAACTGAAAATACAAGAAGCGCTTGAACGGTTAATGGCAGGCAGGACGAGCTTCGTCATTGCGCACCGCTTGAATACAGTACGTAAAGCAGATCTAATATTTGTAATGGAAAATGGAAAGCTGATAGAATCAGGTCCGCAAGAAGAGTTGCTACAAAAACAAGGACGGTATTATAATATGCTAACGGATACGAAGATTTAAGGAGGATTTTATGGATGTTTCTATAATGACTGTATCGATACCGCTAGATGCCGATACGATGCAAGAGGTAAAGGAATTACTTCAAGAAGATACAGTAGATTATGCTACGCTTATAAGCGTTGAAGAGTTAACAAATTACTATTTAAAAGGCTTTTGTGTACTTGCGTATGACGATGAATCAGATAAATTAGTTGGCGTGTTATCATCCATTGATCGACTAGCGACGGGAGAATACGAGTGGAGTGCAGTTGTTTCGCCGGTGAGGCGTAAGCAGGGAATAGGAACTGGACTTATCAAAGAGTTAGAGAGAAACTTAGTACTTCGCGGAGCAACATTCGATTTGGCTTTAGTACCAGAAGAATCACAAGTTGGACGAGAATGGTTGGGGAATTTTTACTATGTACATGATTTTACTGAACGAACTATGGTGGCAAAGGCAGAGGCAATGCTAACAAGTAATGATTTAGAAATCATTCAATACAGTTCGGAGGAGTCTGAGTTGATCGAAGTGCTCATCAGCTCTTTTGGCGATACAGTAGAAGAAATCCTAAACTTTATAGCATTTAATACGCAAACACCTAATCGAAAATTGATGGTCGCTACAATGGAAAATAAAGTAGTAGGCACAGTTACGATGGTGGATGATTCCGATAATTTATGGGTCACGGGACTCGGTGTACATGAGCGTGCACGAGGAAAAGGAATTGCTACTGCTATTTTAAAATGGGCGAAAAATGAAGCCCATCTTCTTGGAAAAATGAATGTTTACTTAGACGTAGAGACAGAGAACGATCATGCATTATCCATTTATGAAAAAGCAGGTTTCGAAACGACGCAACATACTCATTTCTATCGAAAAAGGTGATCCTATTTGGATCACCTTTTTTGTGAAATATAATTCTAGTCAAATCATGAAGGGTAAGAAAGTAGAATGCAAGCGGAAATGAGACAACTTTTTACAATCTTCTAACATAATTTCAATATTCCCTACATAAACTTTCTATAGGATGAATGGTGAAGAGATCGTTCAATCGAAAAGGAGAGATACTTATTGGGTTTGAATGAACGCAATGTGACGATGAAAGTTTCGAATAACCGGTTGAATACTTTACAATTTAGTTCTATCAGAAAGAAAGTACATACGAGCTTGCGATGGTTCATTATGAAAAAAGCTAGACCCCCGCGACATAAATACATTCCACTTCCACCGAGGAAGTAAATAGACATGCGTCATCTCTCAGTTAGAGATGGCGTTTTCCATTTGGAAAAAAGTATAATGAACTAGAAAAGCGCAAGTGCCTATGTTAATGGAATTCAGTCTAAGTTCAAGACATCGTGGTGCTCCTGCGCAAAGCTGGATCGATGCTTTAGTAAAAAGGTTTATAATTTCATATCTATTATAAAGGGGGCTTTTTTCATGAAAATTTATGCACATAGAGGTTGCTCAGGGTCATATCCGGAAAATACGATAGCTGCATTTAAAGCGGCCGCACGATTGCCGATACACGGTGTAGAGTTTGACGTGCATATGACAAAAGACGGGGAACTGGTTGTCATTCACGACGAGTCGATTGACCGGACGTCGAATGGCCGAGGTTTTGTGAAAGACTTAATGCTCGGCGAACTTAAATATTACGATTTCGGAGCGTGGTTTTCAAATAGCTTCCGAGGTGAGAAAATACCCACTCTTAGAGAGGCGTTATATGTCTTTAAAGATACACATCACCATATAAATATTGAATTGAAATCAGATGTTTTTCCATATGAAGGGATGGAGTGGAAAGTGCTAGAAATGTTGAAAGAGTATCGACTAGAAGGCAGGGTCGTTATTTCTTCTTTCAACCATGAAATGATTCAACTGGTAAAAGAACGAGCTCCACATATTGAAACGGCTATCTTATTTATGGAAGTGATGGTTGCTCCTCAAGATTATGCGAGTGTAGTAGGAGCTGATGCACTGCATGCCTTTTTTCCAACCGCATTACGGAAAATGGGGAAAGAGGTCATTGCAAGTGGAAAACAGCTGCGTGTTTTTACAGTAAATGAGGAGTTTTATGCTAATATACTTCAAGCTGTTGGGGTACATGCCATTTTTACAGATTACCCGCAAGAAATGTATAACTATTTTAATCGAACATCATTTTCGAATAATTAAAAGAGTTAATGATTGCGCAATTGAGTGATGTAGGGAATAATTAGTGTACAAAGTAATGGTTGTTTATATGATCGATAGGACTCATCGACTTTTATATATATATCAACACTAATGCTTTGTGCTTATAATTATTAGTATAAAGGGAGCATTACGGATGTTAAAAGGAAACTTTCTAATGATATTACTATCAGGTTTAGTCGTTGTAATATCGATCGTTGTATTTGTTCTTCATCAGCTAGTTGGATTTTTGTCTGATTATCGATTTATAGTAGGAGTACAGCCAGTTACAGAAGGTATAACGATCCTTTTGTATGTGTTTATGATTATTCCATTTATTTTATGGGCCATTTCTGCATTTGTGTATAGAAAAAATGCACAGCATAAATTATTGCCAACGCTTATTACATTAACACTTACGTTTGGGTCGATTGCGATAATCGCTGGAGGAGACGGTCTTGTAGAATATCATTTCTCTATTTTTATGGTTATCGCAATGATTGCGTTTTTCGGATCTATAAAGCAGGTTGTTTTAAGTACAGTCATTTTTGCAATGCAACATGTTTTGGGGTATTTTTTATTCCCCCAATTACTATGCGGAACGACGGATTATAAATTTTCCCTTTTATTGATTCATGCCCTATTTTTACTGTTAACAAGTGGTGCGAATATAGCTTTAATATTGCAAAAAAATAATTTAGAAAAAGAAAAAGTAATGGAACGTGAGAAAAACAATGATAATAGTAAAAAAGCAATCATACATACATTAACTTCAGCAATCCAAAACTTGCAAAACACATCCGGAGAGTTAGCGGCAGGTTCTAGTGAGTCAAATGAAGGAACGAAAAATATTCAATCATCCATCCAAAAGTTAAGTGAATCAATTATTGAGCAAGTGCAAGATGCAGAAAAAAGCGAAAGACAAATAGAAGCGCTGACTCATAATTTGACTCAGGTCCGACATCTTGCAGAAGAGAGTAGAGATAAATCTCAGTATGTATCAGAAAATGCGATTAATGGCAAAGAATTAATTGGGAAGACACAGTTTCAATTTGGGAAAACAGAACAGATGGTTAACGTTTTAGCGGATCGGTTAGAGGTTTATCAGTCAAAAGTAGACGAGATAAGTACACATGCCACGTCCATTATCGGTATTTCTGATCAAACAAAGCTATTAGCTTTAAATGCTTCTATTGAAGCAGCGAGAGCTGGAGAATATGGGGCTGGATTCGCTGTAGTAGCTAGTGAAGTTAGTAAACTGGCTACACAATCTGAAAATACATCTTCTGAAATTCAGCAAGTTGTATCGAAAATTAGTAAGGATTCTGCGGCTATATTAAATGATATTGCCATCGTATTGAACGAATTAAATATTAGTAGAGATTATATGGATAGATCAGAGGAAACATTCCGTAAAATAACAGAAGAAACAATTGATGCATCCAACTATTTAAACAACTCCGCACAATATATTTCAAAAGTGGATGAGTCTTCACAAGTATTAACGAAAAGTATTCAACATATCCATCAATTACTAAGAAGGAACGAGGAAAATATTCAACAAATTTCAGTAGCTACCGAAGAACAATTAACCTCTTTCGAGTCGCTCGTAAGCCTATCAGATTCTTTACAACATCTTTCAGAAAACATGAGCAAAGTCTCTAAGGAGATAGAAATAGAATAACAAAAAGAGGATGCCCTACAGCTTGGGGCATCCTCCTTTTATTTCTTCAACAATAAATACATAAAATAAGGACCGCCTATTAAAGCAACCATTACTCCAGCGGGAAGTCCGTTTGGTTCAACAACGTTTCGGCCGATTGTATCCGCAAAAAGTAAAAGCCACCCACCGATTAAAATAGCAACAGGTATAAATAATTGATGTCTTGGGCCTACTAAAGATTTTGCAATATGTGGGGCCATCAATCCGATAAATGCAATCCCCCCTGTAACAGAAACTGCAGAAGCAGCTAGTGCAACTGCAGCAAGCAAGAGAACAATTCGTTCTTTTTCAATAGATACTCCAACACCAACAGCAACTGGTTCACTTAAACCGAGTAAATTTAACTTATTGGCTTTATAAAATATGAATGGAATGAGAACAATTAGCCACGGAAGTAACGCTAAAATAAATGGCCAGTCAGCCCCCCAAATATTCCCCGCTAACCACTTGGCGATAAAATCAACTTTTTGACGTTCTGCTGAAGAGATTATGACAATCATCAAGCCAGATAAAGCCATGGAAACCCCTATACCAACAAGAACTAAACGAACCGGCTGTAAACCTACTTTTCGATTGTAGGACAATATGTAGATGAAAAATGCCGTAATAACAGCGCCGATAAATGCCACAAAAGGAAGGATATATACAAATGATCCTGGTTGAATAGGAAAGAATAAGAAAAACAAAGAAATTGCTACCCCGGCACCCGAATTTATACCGATAATACCTGGATCAGCCAAATCATTACGTGTAATACCTTGTAAAATCGTTCCAGATAAAGCTAATGCTATTCCAGCAAGTAGAGTAATAACTATTCGTGGTAAACGAACGGAAAAGAGTACAAACTCTTCTTTGAATGTGCCATACCCAAATAGAGTAGGCAATAAGCGATCAAACGATAAGGAAGAGTATCCAATTCCAGCACTAATAATAACGGTAGCTAAAATAAGGAAAGTTAATATTATAACGATTATTCTTTGTTTTTTGATGAGTTCCTTTTGTATCATTGGAATGCACCTCCTCCTTTACGAACAACGAGTAGAAAGAAAGGCAGTCCCATGATCGCAATAATTGCTGCAACCGGTGTCTCATAAGGAATGTTAATCGTTCTTCCGAGCGTATCGGCAACTAGCATAAGAATAGCTCCAACTATGATTGACATAGGGAGGATAGCACGATAATCAGTTCCCACAATAGCTCGAACAATATGAGGAACCATTAAGCCCACAAATGCCATATTCCCAACAAGAGCCACAGAAGCACCAGCAAGTAAGATAATAACAATAAATAGAATTGTTTTTACTTGACCGGTTTTCTGACCTAATCCTACAGCCACTTCTTCATTTAAACTCAAAATAGTTAATTGTCGGGAAAGTAATAGCGCTACTAAAATACCAACACTAACAAAAGGAATAATAATGTTCAATTGCATCCAATTTGTCCCAATGAGACCTCCAGCAGTCCACATGGTGACGTCTTTTGAAATTTTAAAATAGATCCCTACTCCTTCTGCGATTGCAAATAAAAACGCAGAAACTGCAGCCCCTGCAAGTACAATCCGTAAAGGAGAAAACCCACCTTTTTTTAGAGTACCAATACTAAATACTAAAATGGCCCCTGCTGCAGCCCCAATAAAGCAAGCAATGGTGATTCCTAAATAGTTTGTAGCAGGAAGAACTGCTAGAGTTACTGCTAGGGCTGCATTCGCTCCAGCGGTAAGTCCTAGTAGCCCTGGGTCAGCAAGGGGATTTCTTGTTATACCTTGCATAATAGCTCCTGAAACAGCAAGTGCAGCTCCTACAACGACAGCTCCAACCTCTCTAGGAAAACGAATTTCTCGAAGTATATTTATCTGATCACTTTTCAAGTTAGAAAACATAGCATTCCAGACATCTTGAAAGGATGTCTCTGCAGCCCCAAAACCCATCGCAACGATAAACATAGCAAACAGTAAAGATAATCCGATTATGAATTTTATACTAAAACGAATAGAAAATTTCATCTTTCGTATCCTTTCTATCATAAAGAAGGGAGGAATCCAAGATTCCGAATTCCTCCTCGATCATTATTTCCCGTTTAAAAAGTGTTCATTGAAGAATTCTAATTGATTATCTAATGCAATTGGATCATTATTATAAAATTCTTCCATTTTCGCTTCAAAAACACGATTATTTTTTACAGCAGGAATATTTTTATAAGTATCTGTCTCTTGGAATGAGTTATCTGTATCAGCCGATTTACTAAAGATTACATAGTCTCCTGCAAATTCAGGAAGCACTTCTAAAGACAATGCATAATAACCAGGCGCTAAAGCCATTTCTTCTACTTTTTTAGGCATTTTTAATCCCATTGCTTGATAAAGGACTTCTGTCCCTCGACCCCAGTTATTGCCATAGACATATAGTTGTTTATTAAAGTTTTCAATTACTGATACAGTAGCATCTTCGCCTATAGCAGCTTTAATTTCTTCTCCAGCAGTTTTCGTACGTTTTTCAAAATCATTAATCCAATCTTGCGCTTCTTTTTCTTTATTTAGTAATTTACCGATTTCCAAATGTTGTGTTAAATAATCTACCTTACCGTAAGTAAACGTTACTGTAGGTGCAATTTCTTTTAACTTGTCTAAATTTTGTGCTGTAGAAAATCCAATAATTAAATCTGGATCTAGCTCGACAATCTTCTCTATGTTTTCTTCAGACACTTCTTCCACATCTTTTAAAAAGTTATCATATAGCGGGTTTTGTTTTGACCACGAATCTACTCCAACTAAATTAACACCAAGAGCAGCAACGTTACCTGCATAACCGGATACAACAACTACACGTTGTGGGTCAGCGGGTACTTCAATTGGGCCTTCTTCTGATTGATATGTAATAGTTGTCGGTTCGTCTTTTTCATCATTCGCTTTTTTAGCGCTGGACTCGTTATTACAAGCACCTAAAGCTAGCACAAATAAAAATAATATTGGTAATAAGAACTTTTTCATGATGGTTATTCTCCTTTAAGTAAGTTGTATGTAATACACATAGGTTTATTTGTTCTTGGGTCCAATCCAATCTCCGCATCTATTTGGAACACATCCCGTAGTACATCTTTTGTAATTACTCTCTCGCAACTACCAGCTTTCACAATTTGACCAGCTTTTAAGGCTATAATGTTGTCTGCAAAGCGCGCTGCTTGATTGAGATCATGTAATACCATTACTATTGTGCGTTTTTCTTCTTGGTTAAGTTTTTGCAGAAGTTCTAGCACTTCCAATTGATGGGCCATATCTAAATAGGTAGTAGGCTCATCTAAAAAAATGATTTCCGTTTCTTGGGCTAGCGCCATTGCAATCCAAACGCGCTGGCGTTGCCCTCCAGAGAGTGCATCTACTGGATAGTATTTGAATTCATGCGTTCCGGTAACTTGAAGCGCCCAGTCAATCACTTCGTAGTCTTTTGTCGTGAGTCGCCCAAAACCAGTTTGATAAGGAAATCTACCATAGGAAACAAGTTCTCCGACTGTGAGACCCGCGGCACTTTCTGGTGTCTGTGGTAAAATGGCCATTTTTTTTGCGAGTTGTTTCGTGTTTTCTTTTGTAACACTTTTTCCATCTAACACAATCGAGCCAGACTGGTGAGAGATGATTCGTGTAATAGCTTTTAAAAGGGTAGACTTTCCACAGCCGTTAGGTCCAATAATCGTTGTAATTTGTTGATCTGGAATTTGTACAGACAGCTCTTTCACAATTAAACGCTCGCCGTAGCCAATAGATAAATCATCTGTGTAAAGACGGACCATGCCGAAACCTCCAAACTTAATATTGCATTTATCAATGATAACGATTATCATTATCATATAAGCAACTATATTTAAATAAAAGCATAATGTCAACAATAAATTTTAGGAGACTAAAAAATGAATGATATATTTGATGTAACGATTATTGGCGGTGGACCAGCTGGATTGTATTCTGCGTTCTATAGTGGGTTACGGGAATTGAAAACAAAGATTATCGAGTTTCAACCTCATTTAGGTGGGAAAATACATGTTTATCCTGAGAAAATGATTTGGGATGTAGGTGGGCAAACGCCAATTTCTGGAGAACGATTAATTGAACAATTAGTACAACAAGGTCTTACTTTTGATCCAGAAGTTGTGTTAAATGAGAAAGTGGAGTCTATCACACAAAACGAACAACGTATTTTTTGTTTAAAGTCAGCTTCGGGTCAAATGCATTATTCTAAAACAATTATTTTAGCGGTAGGTGGGGGAATCCTAAATCCTTTGAAGTTAGATATCGAAGGTGCAGAGCGATTCGAAGTAAGCAATTTACATTACACCGTAAAGTCTATTCAACGATTTAAAGATAAAACTGTTGTTATTTCTGGAGGAGGAAATTCAGCAGTGGATTGGGCAAATGAATTAGAGCCTATCGCTAAGAAAGTTTATGTGACATATCGAAAAGATGGTTTGAATGGACATGAAGCACAGGTTAGCCAATTATTATCAAGCTCAGCTACATGTTTTTTTAATACTTCCATATCCAAGCTAATCGCCTCTAAAAGTCATGATGTAGTTGAAAAGGTAGCTCTAACAAACCATGAAACTGGAGAAATAACTTTTTTAGAAATAGATGAAGTGGTTATTAATCATGGATACGAAAGGGAAGCCGAGCTTCTGAAAAATAGTGAAGTGAATATTGCGATGGTAGAGGACTTCTATGTGGACGGCACAAGTATGAGCGAATCGTCTGTGGAAGGTATTTATGCAGCAGGTGATATTTTAGCACATCCCGGAAAATTGCATCTAATAGCAGGTACATTTCATGATGCAGCAAATGCAGTAAACAAAGCGAAACAATTCCTACAACCAGATGCGCATAAAATGGCGATGGTCTCTTCGCATAATGATGTGTTTAAAGAAAAAAATAAACAGTTGATCAAGCAGCTAATATATAGGTAATAAAGAGAAAAGGTTGCTCCCATGTAAAATAATCTACAAGGGAGCAACCATTAATGGGTGAATAAATAAGAGATATTGCGTTTTAGGATCAGTGCGTCATAAGGAAGTTACGGCTTGGATTTCCGCTACAGAGCGAACGCTTTCCGCGGGGTGAGCGATGAGCCATCACCGACGCTACGCGTACGATGTGATGGCTCATCTGTCTCACTCATCCCGTTGGAGTCGCCGCCCTTTCGCTTCAATCCCATAAAAACAATTTAGATCTTTGATAGCTGCAGATGCCAAATCAGCAAGAACTTCCCATTGATTGAAGCGGAAGGCGGCAACGCCCGCGGAAAGCGTCCGCCTGCAGTGGAAATCGTAGCGGTCACTTAATAGAGCTATTTAAGACGCATTATTCCTATTAAGGGTATTTTTTGCTACCATTTCGCTTTGCGTTCTTCGATACAACCTAACATTTCACGGATATGCAAAAGAGGGCCGTTTTCTAATTGAATTTTGCCATTATAGTAACCCATCATCTGATGGATTTCAGAAGAGGCGAGTTTTATATCCGTTTTTGCAGTTCTGTGGAAAAAGGGGGTAAATGTTAAATCTACTTCTTTTGAAAATTTGGTTTTCACTTGCCAAGGTAACATGAAATCTTTTGTATCATAGGTAAACAATAAGTCCTCATGTATTTTCGTTAGTTTTCCATCTATAATAATTGCATTTTCGGTCATGCCTGTACCATCTGTCCATTTCCCGCCAAAGTTTAACCCAATACGTCTAAGTCCAATACGTTGAGAAGCGAACCCCCAATTCCACGCTGCTTCTCTAGGCAGAACCCCTCTACTGTAATCGAGTACGGCAAAGTTATCCTCCGCTTGAAAGGAATAACGAGAGTCGCCCATTTTTACAAATCCAGAAGTGGGCAATATATGATGTTTTGCTGTAAATTGAAATTGTGTTCGATTCCAAGGGATCACTACATTCAAAGAATCATCTTCTAAAGGATGTGAAATATGTAAATCAGCATGCAAAAAGTCTCCATCAAAATCAGGTATTGTAATAGTCATATGCGTTTCGTTTTGTATATATAATAGTTGGATAGACATCTCCTTCGAGTGGAGATGAAGACTTTCTAAAACGTTCGTAGGCATTTTTACTTTATTGCCGAAAGGTATGGTAACTGTTTTTTCTACAAATCGTTGTGTTTCATAATTTAGAAAATATACATAGCAAATTGCGGCATAATCTAAATGACTAATGGTTGCAGAAAAGAGTATATCATCTCCAAAGACACACCAATAATTCCACTTTTTCTTCCGCATATAATGACCTTTTAAATTGCTCTCAATAATTGGTTTTTTGGCATATCCAATTGCCTTTGGATTCAAATTACCCTTTTCATCGCATAGTAAAGTCGACTCGGTAATTTCTTTTTCTGCATGCTGTATCACTAGCCATCTTCCTTTCTGAAAAGTAGGTTACCATCTCAAAAAAATCAATTACGCCTTGGCATAATCTGTGACATCCGCTGGAGGCTTAATTTTTGTTGAAAAAATTAAATTCATTGACTCAATACTAGCATATAATTCCCTTGAAATCATATAAACAAATAGAAGGAGGTTGAAAATTGGCAACTTATAACCGCGATGCTGCGGTAGCTTATGCCCAAAAGTGGTGGAATAGCCACAATCCCAAGTTTCCTATTTTTGATGTGGATTGTACCAATTATATTTCACAATGCTTATTTGCCGGTGGTGCCCCTATGAGAGGACAATATAATCGAGGAAGAGGATGGTGGTTAGGGAATAACACTTGGAGTTATAGTTGGAGTACGCCTCATTCTTTACGCTGGTATTTGGCAGGTTCTACAAAAGGATTACAGGCAACTCAAGTGGATTCACCTACAAAACTAATCCTAGGCGATCTGATTTTTTATGACTTTGAAGGGGATGGGAGATACGACCATTCGACGATTGTTACGAGCGTTCAAGATGGCATTCCTTATGTAAATGCGCATACGAATAATAGTCGAAACAGACATTGGAGTTATGCAGATTCCTATGCACATACACCAAATACGAAATATGTCTTTTTTCATGTTAAAGACCAATTCTAATAGAAGAAGGGTAACTAAACGCTCATACGTTAGTTACCCTTCTTATTATGGTATATACCAAAGCACTGCTAATGTGTCTTCGCCTGCATGTACCGCTAAAGCTGTGCTAATTTCCCCAATCTCTATTTCGATATGAGGTGCTTGTAGTAAAATTGCATCTCTCAAACTTTCTGCTTTGTTTAGTGCATTTGCATGCATAATATTCACTAATTTGGCATCTTCTTGTTCAACCGATTCTACTACTTTATTGATCAAATATTGTACTGCTTTTTTCTCGGAACGAACTTTATCCAGTTCTTGCAATTGTCCTTTGTCATTAATCTGAACGATTGGTTTTATTTTCAATAAACTACCTAAGTAGAACTGAGCACTACTCAATCTTCCACCTTTGTATAACTGCGTTAAGTTGCCAATTAAAATATAGTTTCGAAATTTTGATGCTTCTATTCGTAACTGAGCTGCGATTTCGTCGAAGGGTATGCCTTGGGTCTGCAGCTGAAGACCTTTTTCAACAAGACCTGTAATACCAGCAGACAAAGAAAGAGAATCGACGCATTCTATTTGAACTTCCGCTAGCTCGGCACCACTTAAAGAAGAAGCTATAGTCCCACTCAAACTACTTGTCACATGAATAGCAATGATCGATTCATATTCCGCACTTAGTTTTGTATAAAGTTCTGCAAATTCACCAGCGGATGGTTGGGAAGTTTTTACGGGATTCGTCTCGTTGCGAATATGCTCATACAGCTGTTCAGACGTTAAATCGACACCATCTACATACTGTTGTTGCCCGAAATGAATATTAAGCGGAATTACATAAACATCTGAATGGTTTTTTAATAGAGAATTTATATAGGCGCTACTATCGACAACCCAAGCAATTTTTTTCAAAGTCATGTTAGACATCCTATCTCATACATTATTTATTTAATAGTAATTATACCATATTAAATAATCCGTTATGCATGTGAATAGTAAAAAGTACTATTTGTGGAATAGTAACTGTTTAGTTTTTCCACCAGCGTGCTTCCCATGATTCTAAAGCGTCCAATCGATGACGATATAGAATGAGCAGGATTGCAATAGAAAGTGGCCATGAATACGTATATGCAGGGATTATCCAGCATAAAATAGCGTATGTACTAAAGGTGATTAACATACTTAATGTGGCACTTCTTAATAATGCGATCATCATTATAAAGCATGCAGCCATGATGCCGAATAACGACAGATTTAAAACGAGCGCGACTCCTATAAAAGTAGCAATTCCTTTCCCACCTTTAAATTGAAGCCAAAAAGGAAACATGTGGCCGACAATTCCCCAAAAGCCCGCAATGGCAATAATCTCTAAAGAAAAATGGAAATGAAAACCGATATATAGGATGAGTACACCTTTAAGCGCATCTCCTAAAAATGTTAATAGAAATGCAGTTTTTCCAAGGACTGCACCGGCATTTCTAGCTCCCAAGTTTCCGCTACGCATGGTACGTAAATCTGTTTTTTTCCATTTTCCAATCCACCAAGCAGTAAGAAAAGTACCGATAAAATAACTGACGATCCAATAAAGGAGCATATGATCACCTCAAATTGTTTGGTTGTAAAATAGCAACCCTTTTAATATAATGCTTAACTTGGTATGATGTTAGTAATAATTGATGCTAAAGAAAAGGGAGTTTTTCATACAATGATGCAACAATCATTAACTATTCGAGATGCAATTGTTCAAAGAAGGTCCATCAAGGCATTTAATGGGCAACCCGTGGAAAGAGATATATTACTTTCTATTATGGAAGATTCCATTTGGGCACCGAACCATCAAAATAGACAACCGTGGAGATTTGTCGTTGCTTGTGGCAAAGAACTTTTAGATTTATATGATATGTTAAAAGAGTTCGCTATTCCAAAGTGGAAAGAGCTGACGAATGAAGAATTAGAAAAACAAATGAAAAAGTTTACAAATCCGGGGGGCTATATTTTTGTCATTGTCCCGGAAGATGCACGTCAAAAAGAGCGTTTAGAAGATTATGCTGCTGCCAGTATGCTTATTCAAAATATCCAATTGCTTGCATGGGACCGTGGCATTGGTTCATGTTGGAAAACACCAGGCTATTTAGATAATCCTAAATTCCGTGAAGCGCTTGGGGTTAAACAAGGAGAACGCATCATCAGTATGTTACAAGTTGGCTATTTTGACGAAATGCCAAAACCGAAAGAACGTAAACATGTGGATGAACTAGTCACGATATTCGGTGAATAAAAGAAGAGCTATCTCCTCAGCGAGGGGGATAGCTCTATTTTTTTCCGGTACATAACTTGTTATTTTTTTAGTTGTTCTTTGGATAAATCGGCTAGTTCGTAGTAATAATCACCAATAACTCGTAGACCTTGGTCAAAGTTTTCTAAATGGAAATGCTCGTTTGGTGCATGGAAATTCTCAGATGATAATCCGAAGCCCATTAATACTACTGGCAAGCCAAGAATTTCATCAAATGCAGCTACGATTGGGATAGAACCACCACCACGCGTATAGGCAGTTGGAACATTATACACTTTTTCGTAACTCCGGCCGGCCGCTTGAATCGCAGGATGGTCAAATGGTGTGATAAAAGGTTTTCCTTTATCAAATTCAGTGACAGTAACTGTAACACCAGTCGGTTTATTTTTTTCAATATGCGCTTTTAGTTTTGCTACGATTTCCTCTGGATCTTGATCTGGTACTAAACGGCAAGTAATTTTGGCTCCAGCTTCACTCGGTAATACTGTTTTAATGCCTTCACCAGAAAATCCTCCGAACACACCATTCACTTCAAGCGTCGGGCGAGTCCAAACACGCTCTAAATGAGAAAAGCCTTTTTCACCGAATAGCTCGTCAACCCCAACTTCTTTTTTCAATTCTTCCTCGTCGAATCCAAGTGCTTTGTATGCTTCACGTTCTTCATCTAATAACGGACGTACATTTTCATAAAATCCTTCTACTTGAATTGTACCTTCTGCATCACGGAAAGAATCTAAAACTGATACGAGGGCGTGGATAGAGTTTTGAACGCCACCACCATAAAGACCCGAATGCAGATCTCCTTTAGCTCCTTTTACGTCAATCTGAACGCCACAAAGTCCGCGTAACCCGTAGCATACAGCGGGTTGTCCCGGTCCTTGCATGCCTGTATCGGAAATGACGATTACATCTGCAGCAAGCTTTTCTTTATTTTCTTCAATATAAGCTTCTAAGTTTGGACTACCAACTTCTTCTTCGCCTTCGATTAAAAATTTTACGTTCACAGGAAGGGATCCCTCTGTTTGAAGAAGTGCTTCCACTGCTTTCACATGCATGAACACTTGACCTTTATCGTCACTCGCACCACGAGCATATAATTTGTTGTCACGCACTTCTGGTTCAAACGGTTCTGACTCCCAAAGATTTAGTGGATCAACAGGTTGCACATCATAATGTCCATAAACAAGAATGGTTGGTTTGTCATCTGCATGTAGCCAGTCCGCATATACTACGGGATGGCCCTTTGTTTTATCGATGACTACGTTTTCTAAGCCGGCTTTCGAGAAAGAATCTGCCAGCCACTCAGCCCCTTTTTGCATATCTTCTTTGTGCTCAGATAAGGAAGAAATACTAGGTATGCGTAAAAATTGTTTTAATTCATTTAAATGTACTTCTCGTTTTTCTGTAAAGTAATTATTTAACGCTGTCAAATGGCTCACTTGAATTCCTCTTTTCATAAAATTTCGTGAATAGAAATAGTATAGCATAAGAATTGTGACAACTAAAATCCGAATATGCTATAGTAATAAAAAGAAATACGGAACGATGTTATTATTTTAGGAGGATACAAAATTGTACATAGAATTTGTACTATTAGCAGTTGCATTACTTGTTTCATTCTTTTTATCGGGAAGTGAAACCGCTTTAATGACAGTGAATAGGATGAAGGTCCGACTGCGTGCTGAACAAGGAGATAGAGCTGCCAAAGACTTGCTCGTTCTATTAACAAGGTCGGACCGAATGATTGTTACCATATTAATAGGCAACACGATTGCCAATGTGGCAATGACTGTTTTAGTCATCCTCATTGCTGAACATTATGAGTGGAATATTGTTTGGTCTGTTATCGTACTGACCGTAATCATTATTTTATTTGCGGAAGTACTCCCAAAAACAATCGCCGCAACTTTTTCGGAAAAAATCGTGTATATCGTTGCGCCAATAATTCGATTATTGATCGGATTATTAAGACCATTATCATTTTTAGTTGCTAAATTTATCAACACGATTATCCGCATCGGGTCTAAAGGGGCTATAAAGGAAACGATCATTACGAAAGAAGAATTTATGAATATGGTCGATATAGCATCAACGAACGGTACATTCGAAGACGAAGAATCCGAACGGATAAAAGGCATACTCGATTTTCCAAATAAAGACGTATCGGACGTCTTATTTACACATCGGACTGAAATGGTTGCATTGCCTATAGAATCTACGTATGAAGAGGTGCGGGATACTATACTCGAGCACTCCTATACGAGATATCCTGTATATAATGAAAACTTAGACACGGTTGTCGGGATGTTTTATTCGAAAAAGCTAATAGAATGGTCCATGGATCCATCACTTCCACTCGAAACGCTTATTGATATAGAACCACTGTTTGTCGTACAAACATTGAGCGTGGAGAAAGTATTTGAGCTGATGCTCACACATAAAAAGCATATGGCAATCGTTTTAGATGAATATGGGGGTACGCTTGGAATTGTCACCCACGAAGATTTAATCGAAGAAATGATCGGGCAAGAAATAGAAGATGAAACAGATGATGATGAAGAAATATTAATTCATGAAATGACGGAAAGTCGTCTGATCTGTGCAGGTCGCGTGGAAATCGAAGAAGTAAATTTACTGTTTAATTTATCTATTGTAAACGAAAATGAAACAATCGGAGGCTTCGTACTAGACCAGCTAGGGCATGTACCAGAAGAAGGCGAGCAATTTACTTACGAGAATTTATTATTTGAAATTAATGAAATGGATCGTAGTCGAATTGTGACGTTAACGATTACGAAAAGAGAAGAACCAGAAGAACATGAAGCGCAAGAGGAATAGCATTTCCTTTTGCGCTTTTTTTTAGCTTAGGAAATTATAAGCTCTATGGCTTGTCGATAAGTATAGGGATACTGCGTCGTAGTAAGCTCTATTAAGTGACCACTACGATTTTCGCTGCAGGCGGACGCTTTCCGCGGGCATGGCTTCAGCCTCCTCGTCGCTTGCGCTCCTGCGGGGTCTTCAGCTCATGCTATTCCCGCTGGAGTCGCCGCCTTCCGCTTCAATCAATTGGAAAGGCTTCTTGATTTAGCGTCTGCAGTTATCAGAGATATAAATTGATCAGGTACTTGCACTGTTTATTCTATAAATTGCTGTCTCCAAATAAGGAGAGCATTTATTCGAATAAAGTACGTTTCATTTAGCTATTTAGTGTTATAACCTCTCGTATGCATGCCGTCTCACTTTACGTAAACTTATTAGGTGAACAAATGGTTGCTTTCGCCAGCAATTTGGTTGCTCTCGTGCTGAATTGGTTGCTTTCAGGATAGAATTGATTGCTTTCACCAGTTGACTGATTGCCCTTAACCATTTATTGGATTCCTTTATGGAAAATTATATATAAGTAAACAGTGTAGCTATTTACTAGCAAGCTCTATTGGATCGCAGCGGAAGGGCGGCGACTCCTGCAGGATGAGTGAGACAGATGAGCCATCGCAGGCGAACGCGTAGCGTCGGCGATGGCTCATCGCTCACCCGGCGGAAAGCGTCCGCCCTGCAGCGGAGATCCTAGTGGTAACTTACTTACGACGTAGTTTCCCTATTATGCGTGACATACCAATTTTATTACTAATTTTCATTTCTCATATCGAGGCAGACATAGGTGCTTTCGCTTTTCTAACTTACACGATTGTAATTATATTGAAAGAGAATACGATGGAGGGTAAGGTTCGGGTTTGGCATTATATAGTTATAAAGAAAAGCCGAGCGGAGGAATAAATGATGCAAGTTAAAATTGAAGAGATTTATGAAGAATATAACCGTTACATATATTATTTATGTTTGAAACTAACGAAAGATCAAATAGATGCAGAAGATCTAATGCAAGAATTATGGATGAAAGTTGTACGATATGAATCATATATGAAAGAAGTGGAACATGTAAAAGCTTGGTTAACGACAATTTGTATGAATACATTCCGTGACAAATACCGTAAGCAAGTAAGACGCAGCAAATACGTTGCAAACCAACCAGAACAACTAGATATATCCTTGTTAGATTTAATCGCTGCGGATGTTTTATCAGTGGAAGAGCAGTTAGAGAAAGAAGATGTCGGAGAAATTATTCGTTCGAAAGTTGCTGAGTTAGATGGCATTTACCAAAAAACAGTTATGTATTTTTATGTGCACCAGTTTTCATTAATCGAAATTGCAGAAGTGATGAAAGTGTCCATTGGTACAGTAAAATCACGACTATTTAGAGCGAAGCAACGTTTAAAAGAGCTTATTATGAATGATGAAATTGCGAAAGATTCTTTAGTTTTAGCATAATAATGTGTAAAAGTTTCCCCGTTTGAAATAGCTGGGGAGGCTTTTTTTGATTAGGAGAAATTCGGATGACGTTTTTTAAGTAACGTAAGGTATGGCATTTTTATATTGTACTTGATATAGGGATAATGCGTCTTAGTGACCGCTGGGATTTCCGCTGCAGGGCGGACGCTTTCCGCCGGGTGAGCGATGAACCATCGCCGACGCTGCGCGTTCGCCTGCGATGGTTCATCTGTCTCACTCATCCGGCAGGAGTCGCCGCCCTTCCACTTCAATCCATGAGAATTTCTTTCTAATTTAGTGTCTGCAGTTCGGAGATGTAAATTGCTCAGGTTCACTGTGTGCTATTTAGTAAACCTAATTAGAAAATGCTGTCTCTACATAAAAGGAATTGGATAAAAGCCTAATTAACTCAACCATTTGTTGGGATAAACCACCTTATTCATCGGCGTCTCATTCCAAGTAAACTTGTTATTTCAAGAATTGGTTGCTTTCCATGACTGATTTATTACCCAAAGTCATTTTCTGGATGCACATATGTGAAAAACTGCATAATATTTAGTCTTAGCGAGTCGGTACTGATAAATAAGCAATTCCTTTTGGATTGGAGCGAAAGGGCGGTGACTCCAGTGGGATAAAGTGAGTCAGGTGAGACTTCACAACGTACGCGCAAGCGGCGGTGAAGGCTCATCGCTCACCCCACGGAAAGCATCCGCCCTGAAGCGGAAATCCCAGAGGACACTTAATAGAGCTTTCTTACGACGCATTATCCCTATTATGCGCATCATTCCATTCACCGTTCCCTTTTGCTATATCAGGGAAGAGACAGATACTAGCACTTTTGTTCTTTTGGGAAGAAGGTTGGGAGCGATCAATCCCCTCGGTTATCCGCACATAACCATATCCAACTAAAAAACCCCAAGCATAATGCTTAGGGTCAACAAGATATTATTCTTCAATAACTTCTTTACCAGTAGAAAACCACTCTTCTACATTCCACACTTTCGTTACTAAACCTTCGTAAAACTCAGGCTCATGGCTGACAAGGACAATGGTCCCTTTAAATTCTTTCATCGCACGCTTCAATTCTTCTTTTGCGTGAATGTCTAAATGGTTTGTCGGCTCATCGAAAATTAACCAGTTACTTTCTTCCATCATAAGCTTACATAAACGCACTTTTGCTTGTTCGCCACCGCTTAAAGATGAAAGTGGGCGAGAGATATGCTCACTTTTCAAACCAGTGCGAGCTAATGCAGCACGTACTTGGTTTTGTTCCATACTAGGATAAGTTTCCCAAATGGATTCAATTGGTGTAATATTACCAGCTTTTACTTCTTGCTCGAAATAAGAAGGATATAAAAAATCTCCTCGTATCACTTTTCCACCTAGTGCAGGAATCTTACCTAACATCGTTTTAAGCAAGGTAGATTTACCAATACCATTCATCCCGACAAGCGCAATTTTTTCCCCTCGTTCGATGGTAAACGTGAGTGGTGGGAGCAGTGGATTATCATACCCAATTTGTAAATGCTCCGCTTCCACTACATAACGTCCGGAACTACGAGATTCTTTAAAACTAAATTCCGGTTTAGCAGCCGTTTCTGGACGGTCGATTCGTTCAATGCGATCCAGTTGTTTTTGGCGAGATTTTGCACGACCAGTCGTAGAGTATCTTGCTTTATTTTTGGCGATAAAATCTTCTTGTTTTTTAATGAATTCTTGCTGCTTCTCATAAGCGTCAATATGTTGTCGTTTATTCAACTCGGCAAGTTCTAAAAACTTTTCATAAGACGCTGTGTAGCGTGTAAGCTTCGAGAATTCTAAGTGGAAAATAACATCTACAATGCCATTCATAAATTCTGTATCATGCGAGATTAATAAAAACGCATATGGATAGTTTTTCAAATAATTCGATAACCAATTAACATGCTCTTCGTCTAAATAGTTGGTAGGTTCATCCAATAAAAGTACTTTTGGCTTTTCTAATAATAATTTTGCCAATAGAACTTTCGTACGCTGACCACCTGAAAGTGCTTCAACAGGGCGATCCAAACCAATTGCATCTAGTCCGAGTCCACGGGCAACTTCTTCTACTTTCATATCTAATGAATAAAAATCACCAGCATCAAGTACATCTTGTATTTCTGCCATTTTTTCTAGTAACACTTCTAATTCTTCTGGCGTTGCATCTGCCATTTTTGCAATAATTTCATTTAACTCTTCCTCTTTCTTATAAAGAGGCAAGAATGCATCACGTAATGTATCGAACATCGAACGTCCTTGTTGCAGACGAGTATGTTGATCTAAATAACCGTAATGTGTACCGGGTAACCATTCCACACGGCCTTCGTCGTAAATAATTTCCCCTGTTAAAATGTTCATCAATGTCGATTTTCCAACACCGTTTGCCCCAACAAGTCCAACATGTTCACCTTCCACCAAGCGAAACGAAACCTCTTTAAAAAGCGTACGATCTCCGAATGTATGTCCCAAATTTTCTACATTTAATAAGCTCATGTATTATTTCCTCCAAAAAGAAAGCTCTACGGACTACAGGTCCGCGAGCTGTTTGTTTAGTTCTGCAAGGTCTTTTTCCATTTTGGCTAATCTACGTTCGGCGTTTTCTACTTGAGTGGGGTGGCCATTGGACTCTAGTTTTTCCATGTCACCTTGTAATCGGATGTAATCCATTTTTAACTCAGCAATTTCCGCTTGTAGTTGATCTTTTGTCATGAATAATCACCTTCAGCTTTTTGCATTATTGTAGCATAAAAATGCGCTTAACGTGCGATTTCTTCTTCGGCTTTTTTATTTGCAATTGTTTGTTCGATTAGTTCCACTACTTCACTTAAGCTAGTAGTAAAGTCAAAGTTTTTTTGTTTCTGGATATATGCTTTTCTTCGATTATCATGCAAGATAATCTCCATAACTGCATTTTGCAAGTACGATTGTTTTATTTTCCTACCAAGTCCTAAATTAGCGAAACCATGTCCTTCTTGAGGAAAAGCAAAATTTACTTCCTCCTCATGAGCACAAAGAATAATACAAGGAATTTGGAACTGTGCCACTAAGAAGGGCATATAAGAACCGGAAGTTATGACGATATCACTAGTAGTAAAGAAAGATGCTTGTTCAGTTGTCGAGATCACTTTAATCGATTTGCGAGTGAGTGCAAACCGTTTGAGATCAAGAATATCATGTTTGTAATGTTCATCGACTAGAACACTAATTTGTAAGGGAATATGAAGTTGAACAAGATGTCTTAGCGTTCGATACGTTAAATTTTCTGGATCCTCATGGGGAAAAGCTACAACAATATGTGGTGGATCCTGTGTCGTGCTATTATTTTTAGGAAGAATGGTCTCTGCTGGAATATATCCGGTTAGTCCATAAACAAAATGCTCTTTGGAAAGGTCTTTTGGATTTTCATACAATGTTTGAAAAACAAGATCAGCTAAAGCACTGCCGTCCCCATGGTCGTCAAAATGGACAAGAGGACAATTAAATGATTTTAAACGGCGAATTAAATCTTTCTCGGAATTGCCGCTATCATGGATCATACAATTTGGGTTAAATAATTTTAATTCTGCTAGTAACTGTGCATTATTATTAAATGCACAAGTACTAATATTTCGCTTTGTTAAATAGTTTAGAAGGCTTGTATTAGTGCTAGGGACGAAAACTTTATAGTCGGACGTTTTTAAAGCAGGTAATAGCGCATTTGCCCGATCAGCAGGGTATAAACCGCGGTGTGGAAATGTATTTAAAAGGTAAGCTAGTCTCATTTTTCATCTTCCTTTCCGGTGCATATTCTTTATAGTGTATGGAAAAGGAAATGGGGATATGACAACAAGAAAAGCGGAAGCGCCTATGTCAGCCCCGACAGGCAAATGGGGAAAAGCGAGGAGGCAGCTCTTCAGCCACCGCAGCTTTTTCCCATTTGACCCCGAGGGGCTAGGCGCTGCAGCTGGACAACAAGAAAAGCGGAAGCGCCTATGTCAGCCCCGACAGGCAAATGGGGATGGGGATGGTCTGCAAAATGCGCCACATCCTGTGGCAAAGCAGACATGACCCGCATCGTGCGGGCCCAGGAGGCAGCTCTTCAGCCACCGCAGCTTTTTCCCATTTGACCCCGAGGGGCTAGGCGCTGCAGCTGGACAACAAGAAAAGCGGAAGAGGAGGGATTGGTATGGTAAAACGAACCGCCATCGTAATTGGGGCAACGGGATTTACAGGGCAAATTTTAGTCAAACAGTTATGCGAAAGTGAAGAATATGTTGCAGTTTCAGTAATTGCTAGAAGAAGTCTTACATACATGCATGCTAAGTTAGATGTGAAAATAAGGGAATTGGATAAACTAGAAGAAAACGACTTGGAAATTGCAGATGATTTATTTTGCTGCTTAGGGACGACGATGAAAAAAGCAAAATCAAAAGTAAACTTCGAAAAAGTAGATTTAGAATATCCACTCCGAATAGCTTCGTTAGCTAAAAAACGTGGTATCCCTAACTTTCACATTATTTCAGCAGCAGGTTCCAATAAAAAATCGCCTTTTTTTTATAGCCGTGTAAAAGGAAGAATGGAACAGGGTCTTATCGACTTAAAGCTACCCCATCTATCCATTTTCCGTCCTTCATTATTAACAGGTGAACGAGCAGAATTTCGATTAGGCGAGCGATTAGCTGAAGGCGTTTTTCAATTAATAAATCCGATATTGATTGGTCCATCTAGAGGGCTGCGGGCAATTAAAGGGGAACAACTTGCATTTGCCATGTATCATTATGCAATTTCAGGAAGCAGGCATCATGTCCGAATATATAAATCGATAGATATTCAAAATGCAAGAGCGATCGAAGAAAAAGAGGAAAGACCGATTCCAAGAGAAGAACTATTTGATTGGAGTAAGCGGAAAAATATTTTTGTAGAACCGGAAAAACTGGACGAATAAAAGGGAAGGCCATCTCAGTCTAAAGAATGAAATTTATTGGAACTATACCAATTATCTCACAAGTGAGCTTCTTCTTTGATACAATAAAGTACGGGTAAAGGAGGTTCTACAACAATGAAAATTCTACTCGTAGACGGAACGATTATCGGCACGAAAACAAGTGTCATTCTTGAAAAAGTGAAAGACTATATAGAGGAAATCAGTACAGAACATACATTAGAAATCATTCGATTTGCCAATTATGAGCATCAATTTGTAGATGGCAGGCCAATGGATCAGTACAATGACGATATGAAGCTGCTTGTCAGTAAGTTCGAGCAATCCGACGGCTATATAATTGCAACGCCTATTTTCCAAGGATCTATTCCTGGTGTGTTAAAAAACGCGTTTGATTTTTTACATCCGAAAACGATGCGATACAAACCAGTGTCAATTGTTGCTAACGGTGGGACATATCAGCATCACTTAGTCATCGAAAATCAGCTGAAGCCTATTTTGGATTACTTCAGATGTCTTGTGACACCTAATTATGTATACACGCATATGAGTCATTTTGATGCGCGCAATGAGATTGCGGACGAAGATGTACATAATCGTCTACGCGAACTAGCACGTGTATTCGTCCAATATGCGGAAATGAGCAAAGGTCTTTGCAAAGAGCCAATTGATACGCATTAAATAAGTGAGAGGATATTCCATTTGGTTAGGGATATCCTTTTTTATATTAAAATAAATGAACTTTTTGCTAACTCAGATGTCTAATAGATAATAACAAGTGGAATGGGGTGACGGGGTGGAGCAAGAGGAGCTTGCTAGTAAAGCGATAAAGCATGATGAACAAGCATTTTTACAACTAATGCAACTACATAAAAACGCTCTTTATCGGACAGCTTTTGCATTTTTAAAAAATGAACATGATGCAATCGAAGCAATGCAGGAAGTAACATTTAGAGCCTATCAAAAAATACATACAGTAAAAGAGCCGACGTATATGAAGACATGGCTTATTCGAATTATGATAAATTATTGCCAAGATCAGTTGAAAAGGAAGAAGCGATTTACTTCGGATGAAATGCTGGCCGAAATCGGAACTTGCTCGGATGATTCGAAACTTGTAATAGAAGAAGCAATTGCCTCTCTATCAAACGCGGAACAGCAGCTTATCTTTCTTAAATACTACCAAAATACAAAAATTAAAGAAATAGCCGAACTCGAAAAAATACCAGAAGGCACGGTCAAATCAAGACTCCATAAAGCACTTAAGTCACTGCGAAATTTTTTGACAGAGAAAGGAGATGTAGATCATGTATGAAAAAGAAGAAGAGATGCTAAATGAATCAAAAGAGCAACTGGAGCACCTAGCAATACCCGAACAGCAGATAAATGATGCCATTCAGCAAGGTTTTTACAAAGCTAATAGTAAAAGAAGCAAGCGTAAAAAGACACTTTGGACTATATCAGTCGCTGCCATATTGATGCTTACATTTATCACTTCCATTCGAGTGTCACCTGCATTTGCAAACGCGGTTGCATCTATACCAGGTATGGAAAGATTTGTTGACTTAATACAGTTGGATAAAGGGCTAGAAGCAATTATAGAAAATGACTATTATGAGGCGGTAGGCGTCAGTCAGATGAAGGACAATATGACGTTCACGATAGATGGAATTATATTAGATGAAACAGGAATGGAAATTTTTTACACGCTAGAAGCACCGTTTTCTATGGAAGATATTCAATATGGGAATCTAGAGGTATGGAATAATGGGAAAAATCTTAGTGAGGATTCAGCCTATTCGTTTGGACATTTTGGTGAAAAAACAAATCGAATAGTTGAACGCTTTAGCTTTACGTTTGGAAAAGCAAAGCAATTTACCTCTCAACAATTTGAATTGATTTTTCAAATAGAGAATGATAAAGAAACGACCTTCAAAGTTCCATTTACTCTTAAAAATACAGTACAACAAGGAAAAGTATATAGCTTAAATGAAGAGGTAGAGATGGACGGTCAAAAAATGTTGGTGAAAAATATTACTGTTCATCCCCTTCGAGTAGCGGTAAATATAGAATTTAACGAACAAAATGATATGGAAATTTTGCAATTTGAAGATATGCGTCTAGAAGATGAAAACGGGGAAGTATGGAGTTCCATTCAAAATGGAACAAGTGGCTTTGGCGGAGTAAACAACAAGGAAAGAACTTATTTTCTACAAAGTAACTACTTTAAAGAACCAAAGAAGCTGTATTTTAGATTCGATAAAGTACAGGCACTGCCTAAAGAGGAGAGCTATTTACTAATTGATTTGGAAACGAAAAAAGTAATGAAAAAACCATCAGATGGTAAAATAGAAATAACGAACATAAGCAACGATTCAGTTGAAGTAAAAATCCCGCAAATAAGAGAAAATCATATGTACTCTCTTTTTGCAGATGCTGAAAACGCAAATGGAGAAAGAGTCGATATGCCATCAGAAAGTATGCGTGGAGATGAAAAATATAATTATTCAACTATTAGTTTGGATTCTCAAAATATTGTAAACCCAATCAAGCTTTATTTTTCTGCATATCCGAATTATTTAGAGGGTTCTGTGTCGATTCAGATTAAATAAGAGTTAAAAAAAGGTTGCCCCCAAAATGTCGTTGAAAATGACTTTGTGAGCAACCTCTTTTATATGACGAAATTTACAATATAATCCTGAATGAGACAAAACACTCCGTGAACACGACAAACTACACAGCTAACGCGATAGAACCTCCTTCGAACACGACAAAACTATCCACAAGCACGATTAAATCCCAAAACAAATAAACGCCAAGGAGCTTAATCTTGCTCCTTGGCGTTTTGCAATAATTTCATAATCGACTATCTTCCTTGTAAACCGCGATTAGTAAGACGGCATCTTCTTCCCCGATGTTTTTGACAAAATGGGGCACACTGGCATTCCAACTGAATGAGTCTCCTTCATTAGCAATTACGGAATCCTCTCCTTGTTCTGCGAGGACAGTGCCCTTAAGGACGATGTGGCTTTCTTCTCCTTCGTGCGCAATAGCTTCTCCAGTTGATGCGCCAGGAGGCAATTCAACATGCATCATTCGGAGACCGCTTTGAGAAGTAAGGTGTTCTATTTTAATATCATTAAATGTTGTATACACCCGTTCGGTCTTCCTTACTACTTTACACCTGAAATGGGTGGTTATGAATTGGATTTAGCATTTTTAGTGATCGCTCTATTTTTAGCGATAAATGGAAGTAAGTTATTATCAGTTGACGAAACTTTTTTTAAATAAAATAGTGAATGATTAATATTAGAAGATGATGTAATAAATTTAAAAGAGCCTTCATGTCAAAAAAATGACGTGAAGACTCTTTTTTTCTTGCTAAATCTACAACTTTAAATTCTTCGTAGCTTCTGCTAATGCATTATTCACAGGCTCTTCTTGTTTATTTTGTGTTTCAACTATTTTTGTACATATTTGAAATAACTTATTATTTAGGACAAACAGTAGTGCATATTTTAAAAGGATGTTTATGAAGAGGAGAGTGGACTTCTACTGTGGTGAAATATAAAAATAATTGGATTCCAACAAAGACACTTGAAGAAATGTCAGTGGTAGACTATGACGTCCTCATTGTGGGAAGTGGTCCTGGTGGAGGAGCAACCTTGCAGAGACTTTGTGAATTGTGGAAAAATCAAGGGGTAAAAAAAATTGGAATTCTTGAAATGGGAGATAAGTTATTCCATTCTCATTCCCTTAATATTCCCACACAGAATGTTAATACTTCAAGAGATCAACTTCTTCCTGATAATTCAACCGTTGTAGGTGAACGATTGCCTCAATTTTCAGGAGCCAGAATGGTTTATGCACTTGGGGGAAGATCATTATTTTGGAATGCAGCGACACCGAGGCCTATTCGAGAAGAGCTCAATAAATGGCCTATTCACCCTCAGGAATTGAATGTGTATTATCGGATGGCTGAGAAATTGATGCATGTGACAACGGATTATGCAAAAGGTTCATCGATGCAAAACAATCTTCTAAAAAGGCTCCATGCAGAAGGTATACTCGAAGCGAATGATATGCCAGTTGCTTTTGACATGACACCTTCACGACAAGGAGAAGTCCATTCAAATCCTTGGTTCAGTTCGATCAATGCTCTTGCAGCTGCCCTTTTTGATCGACCATATGATCTTGCTATAAATTCCTATGTTTCCCGAGTAATTGTTGAAAATGGAAAAACAGCTGGTGTGGAAGTATTTTCTCTAGATAAGAAAGCTCACATTATTCGGGCAAAAAATGTAGTAGTGTCTGCGAGTACTTTAGAGACTCCACGTCTCTTGCTCAATTCTGGAATCCAAGGACCTGCTATTGGACGTTATTTAACAGGGCATGTGTCCATCATCGCTGTAGGAACAATAAGTATAGGTCAGTTTTCTGATAAACTTGGCAACTTATCTATTTTGAAATTTGAAACAAGGGAGTCTCCATATCAAATTCAGATCTTGGGTCCAGATCAATATTTTTCATACCAGCAATTTGAAGACAAAGTGCTAAAAGATACTCTTGGGGTCGCATACGCTGCCTTTGGAAGAGTTGAACCTCAGGCGGAGAATAAAGTGTACATTGATCCATCTGCAAAGGATGAATTCGGTGTACCGTTACAACAAGTTCAATATTCTTTAAGTAATAGAGACCGTCAAGTAGCTGAACAAGTTAAGCAAGGAATTATCCAATCTGCTGCAGCTATGGGAGTTACTTTAGATACTTCTACTCTAACTCTTCGTCCACCTGGCAGTGACATGCACGAGGCTTCCACTTGCAGAATGGGTGACGATCCAAATACTTCAGCTACAAATCGCCACGGTCAAATACATGGTATGCAAGGTTTATTTGTAGCCGACAACAGTGTTCTTCCAACTCTAACTGCCGCTGGACCTGTCCTTTCCAATGTAGCTTTAGCTATACGGCTAGCAGATCATATTGTTCGTCAATCAGGATAATCGTTTAAGAAAAGTAGTATCCATTAAACACTAAATTAGTTTATTTTAACCCCGTTCTAAAACTAGAATGGGGTTATGTTTGTTTTAAAGAAGTAAATAAAAGTAATTTAAAAATACAATACATTAAATCAAGAAGTAGAGATGGATGGACAAAAAATGCTTGTGAAAGAAGTTAAGGTTTATCCACTTCGTGTGGCAGTAAATATAGAATTTGACGAACAAAATGATATGGAAATTTTACAATTTGAAGACATGCGTATTGAAGATGAAAACGGGGAAGTATGGAGTTCCATTCAAAATGGAACAAGTGGCTTTGGCGGAGTAAACAACAAGGAAAGAACTTATTTTCTACAAAGTAACTATTTTAAAGAACCAAAGAAGCTGTATTTTAGATTCGATAAAGTGCAGGCACTGCCTAAAGAGGAAAGTTATTTACTAATTGATTTGAGTAAGAAAAAAATAATGAAAAAACCATCAGATGGCAAAATAGAAATAACGAACATAAGCAACAATTCAGTTGAAATAAAAATCCCTCAAATAAGAGAAAATCATATGTACTCTCTTTCTTTTTGCAGATGCTGAAAACGCAGATGGAGAAAGTATCGATATGCCATCAGAAAGTATGCATGAAGATGAAAAATATAATTATTCAACGATTAGTTTGGATTCTCAAAATATTGTAAACCCAATCAAGCTTTGTTTTTCTGCATATCCGAATTATTTAGAGGGTTCTGTGTCCATTCAGATTAAATAAGAGGTAAGTGCCTAGCTTTTTATAAGCTAGGCACTTTTTTATGAATATTTTATATGTAAATATTTATATATAAATATTTACATATAAAAAGTATTGGAGTAAACTATTTTTAAAAGTAGTGGAGGTTTTTAAATGCAATTACTTCGTGAAAAAGCTTTTAGAAATTTGTTTATTGGTAGAGTGCTTAGTATATTTGCGGATTCGATCATGTTTTTTTCTTTATTAAAATGGATTGAACTTTACTCAAGTAGCTCAAATTCTTTTACATGGTTTTATATTGCGTTTTATTTACCGATGACCATATTTGCCCTGCCAATAGGAGCTTGGTTAGAGGATAAAACGCTTCAAAAAGTCATGGTGTTTTCGGATGGTATTCGCGTTTTCATTATAGTACTATTTTTATTAACGATGAGCTTCATCCAGGTAGAATGGACTTATTTGTTATTAATGATCGTTAGTCTATTAAGCTTGTTTTTTGTTCCGGCAAGTCAGTCCATATTACCATTTGTTGTAAAGCATGAAAAACGTCCAAAAGCAAATAGTTTATTTCAACTAGGATTTACGGTCGTAAGAATTATTGGACAAATTACTACAGCTGCACTTATAAAACTTGGAATTCCAATCCCTGTTCTATTGATGATTGTTGCCAGTTGCTTATTGCTATCGTTATTATATATTTGGAACGTAAAGCCATGGTTTCGTAAAGAGGCTTCAGAGACAAAAGGCCAATGGAGAATGATGGAGGATGGAATACGTTATATAGCAACTCACAAGACGTTAAAGCCACTTTTTCTACTACTCGCTTTTGCAATGCTTATTGTGTCGTCTATCGATCTTGTATTAATTTCTTTTTTAACAGAGCATTTAAAAGTTGGAGTAGAAAATTTAAGTTTTATAGGAACGTCTTCTTTGATAGGTATAGTTATAGGGGCAAGTATTACACCAAAATTGTATCGTAAAGTAGATAGGAAAAATCTTATAGTTCCATCCCTATTTGCTATATGCTTTATATTAGGTGCTCTTCTGTTTGTAAAGACTTGGTGGTTCATCCTGCCTCTATTCACGATGCAAGGAATAGCTGTAGGTTTGTATCAAGTAACGTTTGTTACCTATTTGCAGGACGTTGTTGCAAAAGAAAACTATACGAGAACTTTTAGTTTGTTTCATATGATTACCAGTTCAACGGCATTACCTGGGATAATCTTGATGGGGTTATTTTTAAATAAACTAGGCACGCTGAATTCAATTATAATAATGGTTAGTGCTCTCTTGCTTTTAGCAGTCGCAAGTTGCTTTACAATACCTGCTCTTGGCAAAGGAGAGATAGAAATACCATCATAAAAGAGGAGCGGGAAAAATTGTCCTTAAAATATGGAATGCTAGGGCTTTTAAGTAAATGGGAAGCAACAGGTTATGATATTAAAAAAGAATTCGATGATTTTATGAGCATTTTTTGGCATACTCATCTTTCTCAAATATATCCAGAGTTAAGTAAATTAGAGAAAGAAAAATTGATTGAGAGTAAAATGATCCCACAGAACGGCAAACCAGATAAGAAATTATATTCTATAACAGATGCAGGGAGAAAAGAGTTATATCAATGGTTAGAGGCTCCATCAGAAACTCCGAATGTAAAAGACTCTTTTTTGATGCAGACATTCTTCATGGATAATCTCTCGCTAGAAGACGTTCTTTTCCAATTAAAACATTACCAAAAGCAACGAGAAGCAAGGTTAGAAAAGTTAAAACAAACGTTATATGAACAGTGGCAAATGATTAAAGAAAAAAACGAGTTCTCTACTCGATTGTTAATGAGTTCAGCTGTGTTAAAGAGAGGGCTGGATCAAGAAGAAGAATATATTCTTTGGTGCAAACGAACAATAGAGTTTGTTGAATCGCTTGAGTATCTATGGAATTTAGAAGAAAGTAATGATTGCGCAACAATTAATGAAGTAGAGGAAGCATTTTATCGATACTTTGAAGTAGAAGACTTGGATGAATTAAAGAACTGATTTGTGATAAGGCTAATGATAGAGCTTTATTTTAGAGAGAATAGCTAGACAAGTTGAAATCCCAAAATAACAAAACGCCAAGGAAATCTTATTCCATGGCGTTTTTGTTTTATTCTTAACGATTATCTTCCTTATAAACCGCAATGAGTAATACAGCAACGTCTTCCCCAATATTTTTTACAAAGTGAGGTACGCTAGCATTCCAACTGAATGAATCGCCTTCATGCACAATAACCGAATCTTCTCCTTGTTCTGCAAGGACAATTCCCTTAAGGACAATATGGCTTTCTTCTCCTTCGTGCGCAATTGCTTCACCGGTTGATGCACCGGGTGCTAATTCCACGTGCATCATTCGTAGTCCACTTTGGGACGTAAGATGTTCTATTTTAATATCATTATGTGTCGTATACACTCGCTCGGACTTCCTTACTACTTTCATATGTTCCTTTTTTTCAAGTAGTAAATATGGCAATGGAACATCCAAATAGTTTGCTATTGTTTGTAACGTATTGAGGGAAGGGGAAGTATTATCGTTTTCGATGTTACTGATAAATCCTTTTGACAGCCCGATTTGTTCACTCATTTGCGCAATGGTAATCTTTTTTCGTTTCCGTATATCGCGGATTTTGGAGCCGATTTCCATGTGTATCCCTCCCTAAATAGTTTTATAGTGCATATATCGTAACACAAAATTGTTGACGATATCTATAATACGATGTTATCTTATAAGAAATAAATATTCTTAATAGAAAACTATTATTTCGTTGAATGGGCCCAATAGAAAACAAGGAATATTTTTTTGCTCAAATTGTTCACCTATATGAATAAAATATTTTTAAACGAATAAAAAGTTAACGACGAAAGAAGGAAATGAAATGGACAAATTAGGAATTAGTACATTGTTATTAAGACTTGTGTTAGGAATCAGCTTTTTTATACACGGACTTGTAAAATTTAAAGATGGTATCGCTAATATTGTAGGATGGTTTGACAGCATTGGAATTTTTGGTTTCTTTGCTTATGCAGTAGCTACATTGGAATTGGTTGGTGGAATTGCACTTATATTAGGAATTGGAACTCGTGTATTTTCGGCGTTATTTATTGTATTAATGATCGGTGCCATAGTAAAAGTAAAATTTGCTATCGGATTTTTAGGGACACCTGAGATGGCAGGTTATGAACTAGACCTAGCATTTTTAGTTATTGCTCTATTTTTAGCGATAAATGGGAGTAAGTTTCTATCAATTGACGAAGTCCTTTTTAAATAAAACAATTTTGAATCAAACAAAACTAGTCAATTCATGCAAAAAATTGGCTAGTTTTTTTACTTGAAGGAACCTATAAACTAAGTATTAATAATAGGATAAATGCATTGACAATGAACTTCCGTGTATGATACTATTACTTTGAATTAAAGATATCTTAATTAAATATACACTGAATATTAATCTGATTGATTATTATGAACAAATTGAACATCATCCAGAGAAAATAAATTTTTTTCATTAATATCTTGAAATAGAGAATCATTAATTGGAGATAAAAACGAGATGGAAAAGGCCAACACTATGTTGGTTACTGATGAATTTAACAGGGGATCAAATCAGGTATATCCTGGAAAATGCACCATTACCATTGGGGGTGCGATCAGAGGAATAGCATTTAATCATATTCGTATTGCTCAATTTGATTACTTTAAAGAAATATTGGAAAAAATTAATACTACTTATAAGGAGGTGAAATAGAAAAATGGGATTTTTAAATAAATTATTTGGAACACAAGAACAACAATCAGAGGAGGAAAAAACAATGACAAAATCAAATATAGGTATTATTTTAGGATCAACACGTGAGGGACGCGTAAGTCCACAAGTAGGGGCATGGGTAAAAGAATTAGCAGATAAACGTGGAGATGCAAATTACACTATTATCGATATCGCAGATTACAAATTACCACTTTTAGGTGAAGCAGGCGGCGACGCATCAGGTGCAGCAGCATGGTCAGAAATCATTTCTAAACAAGACGGATTCGTATTCATCGTTCAAGAATACAATCACTCGATTACAGGAGCACTTAAAAATGCTTTGGATTACTTACGTGAGGAATGGAACAACAAAGCAGCAGGTATCGTATCATACGGTTCAGTAGGTGGGGCTCGTGCAACAGAACATTTACGTGGTATTTTAAGTGAATTACTAGTAGCACATGTACGTGTACATCCTGCATTATCACTATTTACTGACTTCGAAAACGGTACAGACTTCAAACCAGCTGCTGTTCAAGCGGATTCAGTAAACCAAATGTTAGACCAAGTTATTCCTTGGACTACTGCATTAAATACAGTACGTAAATAAATTTATCATATGTAATTCTTTACAAGTCACAAAATGTGCATGAGCGCATGTACATTTTGTGATAAATATAAATAAATTTTGAGCAAAACTATCAAGTATTTTGAAGGTTTTGCTCAGAATTTATACAAACAAAGAAAGGGAGGAAGCATGATGAACAAGATAGCAGGACATCATCATATTTCCATGATTACGAAAAAAGGGCAACAAAACAATCAGTTTTATCAAAAAGTGCTCGGACTTCGTAGAGTGAAAAAAACTGTCAATCAAGATGATCCGAGCATGTATCATCTGTTTTATGGAGATTTAACGGGAAGTGCCGGAACAGAGCTATCTTTTTTTGAAATACCCATGGTCGGAAGTACAAAAAGAGGAACGAATGCTATTACGCGAATTGCTTTACTCGTCCCATCATATGATAGTTTACTATATTGGAAGAATAGATTTGAATTACTCGATGTACGACATGGGGAGCTGACCATTTACGCAGGACGTGATGCACTCCACTTTGAAGATTGCGAGGGATTACGACTTGTCCTTCTAAATAATAATGGGGAGGAAGTACCAGCATTTTGGCAGTCTTGGGATGATTCAATTGTTGTAGAAGAACATCGTATTTTAGGAATGGGTGCTGTGGAAATGACTGTGCAATCACTTCGTAGCCTAGCGAATGTATTAGAGAATCTGTTTGGCTATGAACTTGCTTCGCAGAAAGACAACGAAGCTATCTACCAGTCCGTAAAAGGGCAGGCTTTTGGTGAGATTGTCATTGTGGAGCAAGATGGTCCAAAAGAAAAGCCTGGAAAAGGCAGTGTGCATCATGTGGCTATCCGTGTGAAAGATGGCGAGGAGCTAAGGAAGTGGCACCAACGTATTCAAGATTTTGGATTTGACGTAATGAAAATAACAGACCGTTACTATTTTGAGAGTTTATATTTTAGAGAAAAAAACGGAATTTTGTTTGAACTAGCGACAGACGGGCCTGGATTTACAGTAGATTCGACCATTGAATCCCTAGGTAAAGAGCTAGACTTACCACCATTTCTAGAAAGCAAGCGCGCGGAAATCGAGGCAAAATTAGAACCGATTGAGTAAAGTTAAGACGCGGAATTTGTTAAATTCAACTAAGGAGGAGATAATAATGAAAAAACAAACAGCGGGTATTCACCATATTACTGCAATCGTAGGTCATCCACAGGAAAATATTGATTTTTATGCAGGGGTATTAGGTTTACGTTTAGTCAAACAAACAGTGAACTTCGATGATCCGGGCACATATCATCTATACTTTGGAGATGGTGGAGGGAAACCAGGTACAATTATTACCTTTTTTCCTTGGGCGAATGCTTATCAAGGAAAAATTGGGGATGGGCAAGTCGGAGTTACAACGTATGTAGTGCCAATAGGATCATTCAGTTTTTGGGTCAACCGTCTTGCAACATTGGCGATTCCATTTAAAAAAGCGGAGCGTTTTGGTGAACAAGTGATTCAATTTGATGATCCACATGGCTTACATTTAGAACTTGTTGAACGTGCAGAAGGTGAACAAAACAACTGGACTTTTGGAGGGGTAACACCGGAAGTCGCTATTAAAGGTTTTGGTGGTGCAACACTTTACTCAAGCAGACCAAAAGAAACCGCTAAAACATTAACGGAAGTAATGGGGCTTGAAATGGTAGGAACTGAAGGTGATTATACACGTTTTAAGGCTCCAGCTGATATCGGTAATATCATTGATTTAAAAATGGTCACTGGTGAACGTGGCTCGATGGGTGTTGGTACAGTTCACCATATAGCATGGCGTGCGAAGGATGATGCAGATCATCTTGAATGGCAACAATATGCAATGAATCTTGGTCAACATGTAACGGAGTTGAAAGATCGGAACTATTTCAACGCCTTGTACTTCCGTGAATCTGGAGAAATTTTGTTTGAAATTGCAACCGACCCACCAGGATTTGCACATGATGAAACACCTGAAACAATGGGGACTCAGTTGATGTTACCTGTACAATACGAACAACATCGTGAACGGTTAGTCAATTCACTTATACCAATTCAAGTGCGTCCAATCGACTAATAGGGGGCAGAAGAAATTGATTTCAATCGATCCAAAACAAAATAGTGAGCGGGATAATTACAAACTGCTAATTGGTTCTATAATTCCAAGACCTATTGCCTTTGTTACTACCCAATCGGAGGATGGTATCGTGAATGGAGCACCATTCAGCTACTTTAATATTGTTTCGTCAAACCCGCCGATGGTTTCCCTTGCTATCCAAAGACCCAATGACCAACTAAAAGATACTGCGCGAAATATTTACAGTAATCGGGAGTTTGTTGTGCATATTGTGGATGAGGAGAATGTGGCGAAAATCAATGAAACAGCGGCTTCATTACCTGCATCAGAAAGCGAAATAGAATTGGCGAATCTAACGCCTGTACCAAGTGAGAATGTTTCTGTACCGGGTGTAAAGGAAGCAAAAGTTCGAATGGAATGCAGACTTGTACAAGCTATTCCATTAGGTGGCGACGGACCTGGAAGCGATTTGTTTATCGGTGAAATTGTAAGATTTCATATAGATGAAGCAATCTATGAAAATGGTCGTATTGAGTCGAGAGGTTTAAACGCTGTCAGTCGTTTAGCTGGTTCTAGTTATGCAACAATTGGTGAAATTTTTTCCATTGAAAGACCGAAATAAGAATTTATCCCAATCACAAGGCAACTTTAACAGAGGAAGTAAGGCTGATATGAAAGCAGACCAAAAAACGATATGTTTTTTGTGTCTGCTTTTTGATTATTCTGTTAGGTATATTTCTTCTATCCTACTAACTGAATCTAAATGAAACGTATGCTATATTTAGCATATGGATTTACGAAAGGATGTTATGTATGGCAAAAAGCTTAGTATTAGCAGAAAAACCATCTGTTGCACGCGATATTGCGCGTGTACTTAAATGTGATAAAAAAGGAAATGGCTATTTGGAAGGCAAGGATTATGTGGTGACTTGGGCGCTTGGCCACCTTGTAACATTAGCAGATCCGGAAAGCTATGATGTTAAATATAAAACGTGGAATTTAGAAGACTTACCGATGCTTCCAGAAAACCTTAAATTGTCCGTGATTAAACAATCAGGTAAACAATTCAATGCGGTGAAATCGCAACTTACACGTGGTGATATTAATGAAATTATTATTGCAACCGACGCGGGTCGTGAAGGAGAGCTAGTTGCTCGCTGGATTATCGCAAAAGCGAAAGTGAATAAGCCAATTAAACGGCTTTGGATTTCATCTGTAACGGATAAAGCGATCAAAGATGGCTTTAACAACTTAAAACCAGGGAAAGCGTATGAAAACCTTTATGCGTCTGCAGTAGCTCGCTCCGAGGCCGATTGGTATATAGGTCTCAACGCTAGTCGTGCGCTATCAACAAAATTCAATGCCCAATTAAATTGTGGACGAGTTCAGACACCAGTAGTTGCAATTATTGCCAAGCGGGAAGATGAAATCAAGCATTTCAAAGCGCAAACTTACTATGGGATTGAAGCGCAAACAATAGAAAACTTAAAGCTAACATGGCAAGATGTGAAAGGGAACGGTCGTAGCTTCGATAAAGAAAAAATGGATGCTACCGTGAAAAAACTAGGTAAAGGCAATGCTACTGTAACAGAAATAGAGAAAAAGCCGAAAAAGTCATTTGCACCTGGTCTGTATGATTTAACGGAACTACAACGTGATGCCAATAAAATCTTTGGTTACTCTGCAAAAGAAACATTGAACATTATGCAAAAACTGTATGAGCAGCACAAAGTATTAACGTATCCTCGTACAGATTCACGCTTCATCTCATCGGACATCGTAGGTACACTTCCTGAGCGACTTAAAGCTTGTGGGGTAGGTGAATTTCGCTCTTTAGCAAATAAAATCTTGAATAAGCCTATCAAAACATCTAAATCATTTGTAGATGACAGCAAGGTATCCGATCACCATGCGATCATTCCAACTGAAGGATACGTAAACTTCTCTGCCTTCAATGATAAAGAACGTAAAATTTATGACTTAGTCGTAAAACGCTTCCTAGCAGTCCTATTCCCAGCATTTGAGTATGATCAATTAACGTTACGTGCAAAAATTGATGATGAGAACTTTGTAGCTAGAGGAAAAACGATTTTAGTGAGTGGTTGGAAAGAGGTATACCAAAATCACTTTGAAGATGACGATACAGCAGATGATTTAAAAGAACAGATTTTACCACGCATTGAAAAAGGCGATACATTAAACGTGAAATTAATTGCTCAAACGTCTGGACAAACGAAGCCACCTGCACGCTTTAACGAAGCAACTTTATTAACGGCAATGGAAAATCCTACGAAGTATATGGAAACACAAAATAAGCAGCTTGCCGACACATTAAAATCGACAGGTGGATTAGGTACTGTAGCAACTCGTGCTGACATTATCGATAAGCTATTCAACTCATTCTTAATCGAGAAGCGTGGTAAAGACATTCACATCACTTCAAAAGGTCGCCAGTTGCTTGATTTAGTACCGGAAGAATTAAAATCACCTACTTTAACAGGTGAATGGGAACAAAAGCTTGAAGCTATCGCAAACGGCAAACTGAAAAAAGAAGTTTTCATTGCAGAGATGAAGAAATATACGAAAGAAATCGTTTCTGAAATTAAAAGCAGTAATAAGAAATATAAACACGACAACATTTCCACTAAATCTTGCCCAGACTGTGGAAAACCAATGCTCGAAGTGAACGGTAAAAAAGGCAAAATGCTAGTTTGCCAAGATCGTGAATGTGGTCACCGTAAGAATGTGGCCCGTGTAACGAATGCTCGCTGTCCACAATGTAAGAAAAAGTTAGAACTGCGTGGTGAAGGCGAAGGTCAAATCTTTACTTGTAAATGCGGCTATCGCGAGAAGTTATCTGCCTTTGAAGCTCGTCGTAAAAAAGAAGGTAATGGTAAAGTAGATAAACGCTCTGTGCAAAAGTATTTGAAACAGCAGGAAAAAGAGGAAGAACCAATTAATAACGCCTTTGCGGATCTATTAAAAGGCATGAAGTTTGATTAATGGGAATAAAAAAATGGGTTGTGCCATATTTGGCCAACCCATTTTTCTATTTAACTATTCATTACTTGCTTATGATTTCAATCGTATTTCTCGAAGGATCTTGAACGATAATCGAGCTATCTTTCTCTTCAAAATGAAAATTCAAGTCCGTAAGTCGCGATTTTGCTTCATCTAATTCTTCCTTTGAAAAAATAAGCGTAAAGTTTTTTAACCCCCTAGAATTATCTGGTGGAGCAGGGATTCCAGTACCAGCCCATGTATTTAGGGCCACATGATGATGGTAGTTATCTTTGGATAAAAATAAACTACTACTATCTTTACTCGTTACATTAAGCCCAAGTCCGTCTACATAAAACTTTTCCGTAATAGCTAGTTCTGTAGCCTGCAAATGCATATGGCCAATACTTGTGTTTTCCGGAAGTCCGTTCCAAGTAGGTGTAGCTTCTGCCATCAATTTCTCGAAATCAATCGGGTAAGATCCACCTTCATAACCACCGTCTTTGTCTCTTTTCCAAGTGTTGGGAGGTAGATCCGCATAAATTTCTATCCCATTGCCATCTGGATCTGCCAAGTAAAGCGCATCACTATACTGGTGATTGGCAGCACCTTGCATCGGAAATTCAGTTTCAGCCAAATGCAATAGCATATTTCCTAAACTTCCGTGGTCAGGTACTAGAATGGCAAAATGATAAAGTCCTGTCGTGCCGAATGGTCTTTCCACGGTACCATCTTGTTCCTCTAATACGAGTAGGGGAGAACTTCCATCAACAGTGAGTGTGACTCTACTAGACTCTGAAGTTAACACTTTAAAGCCAATCACTTCTTCATAAAACGCTGCGATTTGTTCTGCATTAGAAACAACTAAATGCACTTCTCCAACTCTATTAGGAGAGTCAGTACTATATGCTTCATAAGCGGTTTCATCCTTTTTTAATAAAACAAAAAGTGAAATAATCACTATAACAAAGACGATACCTATAATGATCAATCGTTTGTTTTTCATTGCATAATTCTCCTTTTTCATATAAACTACAATACGTAGTGTAACAAGAAAGCTTTATAAAATACAGCTATTTTGTTCATAGATTTTATTACGAGCAAATATGTTTGACCGGAAAAATTGTTTAAACTACAATGTGTAATGTGAGGGGGTTAAACTATGAAAATTCGAAAATTTAAAATGAATGAAAGTGGATTAAATCGCTTTTTTGGACCTCTTGAAGCAAAAATTATGGATATCTTATGGAACGACGTGGAAATGACGATTAAAGATGTGCAACAGCTGCTCGACAAGGAAAAAGTAACGAATTTTAACACAGTGATGACCGTCATGAACAGATTAGTGGAAAAAGGGATTTTGCAAAAGAGAGTAGAAGGAAGATCTTCTCTTTTCAAACCGGTTCAAACGAGGGATGAGTTTTTAAGTGCGCAATCGAAAGAAATGACTAACGAGTTGATGGATGAATTCGGAAACGTTGTCGTCAGTCATATGTTGGATGCACTCGAGGATGTAGATGATGACCTCGTTGCGAAACTAGAGCAAAAAATTAAACAATTGAAAAAGGAACAGTAGCCTATGTCCAAACGTCAATCATCGTTTCTATTTTTCGCAGCACTAGTTATTTCAGGTACCATTTTCTTACAGATGGCGATATACGCAGTCTCTATGATAGCTGGTTGGAATGCCAAGTTTAACCTTGTGGTAGTATGCCATAGCTGGTTGAAGGCGGCAGGGTTATCTTCGTTGGAGTTTACTTTAGATGCGCTCGTTATCTTTACGTTAATTTTTACGATTTGGCATATTGGTTCACAATTGATTCACACTGCACGTATGAAAAAACGATTAGAGCAATATAGAGAGAATATGCTCACGAACAGATTGAACCAAACAGATGGCAATGAAAAAGAAGAAATTCTCGTTATATCGCATCCTGCACCAATTGCGATTACGATGGGATTTGTGCAACCTAAAATCGTTATTTCAACAGGTTTGATAAACTTACTAACAAATGATGAACTTGAAGCAGTTATCGCACATGAAAAGTACCATAAAGCAAATCACGACCCATTAAAGTTATTCATATTATCACTTTGTGCGTCCACGATCGGGTATATCCCAATTTTGAAGTGGTTTAATGGGCAATATAGAATTATTCAAGAAGTGCTGGCAGATGAATTTGCTATTAAAAAACAAGAAACATCCGTCCACTTAGGCAGCGCTCTTTTGAAAATGTTAAAAGTAGGAATGTCTAAAAAAATGCCTTTCGCCTATGCATCATTCGCGGACACATCCGTTAACTACCGGATTGAATATATATTGAATCCATTAAAAAATATTCAAATGAAAATCCCTTTGAAAGTAGCATTAATATCATTCGCTATTTTTAGCATGATTTGCGCCATTTTTATATACGCATTAGCATAAAATTTTAAAAACATTAGATAGCCACATATAAAGAAACACTATGTTTAGTTTAAATCATTTTTAGACAGCAAGTTCTGTTGATTGGAGTGGAAGGCGGCAACGCCCGCGGAAAGCGTCCGCCTGAAGCGGAAATCAATATGTGGCTTGTGGCTATAGTTAGCTTGGCTCTATTTTACCCCATTACACTACATAACGTAGTCTGAACTAGGAGTGTTTTAATTGTCAAAAAAAATATTTTGGATCATCGGAATTATCGCTGTATGTATAATAGGAATCATCGTACTAACAGACGCAAAACAAGAAACAGTAGACATTGACTATGCAGGTCAACCGTATATAGGAGAAGAATCTGCACCAGTTGAAATCATCGAATTCGGGGATTACAAATGCCCGCATTGCGGAGATTTCAACAACACACTATTTCCAATCATTAACGAGCAATTTGTCGAAACAGGAAAAGCAAAGTTTTACTTTATAAACTATTCATTTATAGCACCAGACTCAACGACCTCTGCACAATTTGCGGAAACAGTGTACAAAGAACTTGGCAATGAAAAGTTTTGGGAATTCCATCACTTATTATTCGCAAATCAGACAACAGAATCTGGACAAGCGAATTTAATGACGGAAGAGTTTTTACAAGCAGTTTTAGCGGAAGTTGCAACTGCTGAGGAAGTGGAAAAAGTAAATCTTGCATATAGTGAAAATGCAGGAAAAGATGCATGGCAGATAGATATGAATATAGCAAATAATCTAAGCGTCGCTTCCACACCGACGATCTACATTGGCGGAAAGGAATTCATAGGAGGAACGATGGATGATTTTGCGAAAATGGTAGAAGAGGCTGCAAATGGTAAATAAGCCACTTTTATTTGCATGGATCGCCTCTATTATTGCAATGGTAGGAAGTTTATTTTTCAGTGAGCGCATGGGGTTTATCCCCTGTACGCTTTGTTGGTATCAACGGATATTAATGTATCCACTTGTTGTTTTCTTAGGCATCGCTTTTTATCGAAATGACCGGGATATTTATAAGTATGTATTGCCAATATCGATTTTTGGTATCGTTGTTTCTAGTTATCATTATGCGCTTCAAAAGATTCCTTCCATGCATGAATTTAGTAGCTGTACAAGTGGTGTCCCATGTTCTGGACAATATATTAACTGGTTTGGATTTGTGACCATTCCTTTTTTAGCGCTTGTTGCTTTTATCTTTATTACAATCATGATGTTCATACTTTGGAAACGTAAGTAGGAAGGAGATATGTAGCAATGGAAAATAAAAAGAAAAAACGGTTTTATATGCGCTTAGTCATCTTAAGCCTATTAGTCGCGGCAATCGTTTTCACTATTTACTCTAACTTAACGAAAGAAAAAACGGCGCTCTTGCAAGTAGGGGACAATGCACCGGATTTTGCACTTATTGATATGAACGGAGAAAAGCATCAATTATCCGATTATAAAGGGCAAGGGGTCTTTTTAAACTTTTGGGGAACTTGGTGTAAACCATGTGAAAGAGAATTCCCACTGATGGACAAACATTATCAAGATTATAAAGATCAAGGGCTTCAAATCCTCGCTGTTAATATTGGAGAATCCAATTTTTCCGTACAGAAATATGTAGATAGAAAAGGCTTAACTTTTCCAGTTTTAATCGATAACAATAAAAGTGTCATGGAGACATATAATATTAATCCATTACCAACCACTATGCTTGTAAACCCAGAAGGTAAAATAGAGAAAATCATTACTGGGGAAATGAGTGATGAAGCAATTAAGAGCAATATGGAACAAATTATGCCAAACTAAAACGACGCCCATTCCTTCGAATGGGCGTTATTTTATGGTGCAGGTGAAAAGAACTATTGTATGGAGAAAAGGGCTTATTTTGTTATAGTTTTTCTTGTATTTGTTTCTGTGACCTTTGTACGTTTGATTATTCTGATAATGTGGTAAAATATTCTATAATAGACTTGCGTGTAAGAGGTGAATTATATGAGTTTAGTGAGATCTACGGGTAACGGCATGCTGGGACAATGGGCAGATTTTGAAGAAAGAAAACGGGCGTTACAACGTCATAATGCTGGTGATGCTTACCGAAGACAAGCGGAATATTTCCAACCAAAAGTACCAACCCTATCACAACTAGAAGAGTTGTTACTAGGGAATAAAGAAATAGAAACTGATAGCTCAAAGAGTCAATCGACCGATATACTCGATATTAAAGGGCCGAGCCTTCCGGTACAAACAATTGGTGGTCCAACGCTTGAAAAAACAGTGGAGCTATTAGAAAAAGTGAGAAGTACCGCGCTTGCTCCGGCACAGCCGACGCCTGCGGACCTGCGAGTTGCAGCTAGTGCATCCGCTAAAATTCAACGAGTAAATGCACAAATATCTTTAAATATGGAAGCAAATCGGAAAATTTCGCTAGAAGTAAAACAACAGTTAGAAGATGAAGCGTCTGTTTCTAATCGCTCTGTTCCATCGGATTTTCAAACTCCTCAAGTGTCACAAGAGGTCTTAAAGAATATACAGAAAAAAAGATGGAAAGAACAAGCGATTGCAAAATATTCATATCAAGTACATTTAAAAAGATACGGTTTTGATGATCTAAAGCCTAGTTTCTTCCGTATAGCTTAGGAGTAAAAAAATGGCGAAAAAGCAAAAAACAAATGCTGTTCGAATATTAGAGCAGCAAAAAATAGAGTTTGAGCTAATTGAATATGAATTGTCTGGTGACAAAGTGGACGGGGTAACTGTAGCAAACAAAATTGGCTACCCTGTTTTTGTTGTATTTAAAACACTGCTCGTGACTGCTGGAACAGGGAAGTATTATGTATGTATTGTCCCGGTTAGTAACGAATTGAATTTAAAAGCAATCGCAAAAGTAGTAGGAGAGAAAAAAGTAGAATTGCTTCCGCTAAAGGATTTACTTCCAACTACCGGATACATCCGTGGGGGGTGTTCTCCGATTGGGATGAAAAAGCTGTTTCCAACAGTAGTAGATATAAGTGCGGAAAACAATAATTTTATCATCGTAAGTGGTGGAAAAATAGGGCTTCAAGTGAAACTTGCTGTAGCTGATTTACTGAAAATGACAAAAGGGCAAATTGCAGCGATTTGTAAATCGGAAAGTGATGAATGAATGGTTGTCTATACAAAAAAGAGCGCGGAAAAATTAGGAATGATTTTCGGTGTTTTTTTTCATACTCTAGGTTTTATATCGACCGCGATATAGGGATAATCCTTCGAAAGAAATTTACCGCTAGGACTTCCGCTGCTGGGCGGACGCTTTCACCCGGGTGAGCGATGAGCCATTGCCGACGCTTACGCTCACATAGGAACAAAGGCTAAGAGCGTCACATCGTGTGGCAACGCCTTCGTGACCAACATCCTGTTGGCCTCCGCCGGGGTCGCCGCCTTCCGCTTCAATCAACGAAATATACTAGCTAGTTAGCGCCTAGCTAAACAAATCAATCAGAAATATTAGAACCGCTGCAGGAATGTAAAAGTTGCAGCTATCACTAAATGAAAAAATTGCTTTGCTTATCAATCAGTGAACATAAGCTTCACTATGCTATGAATTAAATCATTAATGTATATTTTCGTAATATTAATGGTCGTCTCCTATTAAGTAAACTCTTTGATATGGGAAATGATTGCTTCCCTTAAAGAACTAGTTACTTTCAATGATTAGTTTGTTGCTTTTATCCATATACTGGATAAGTTTTCATGAGATACTTACTAATAATAGATTTTCCTCTTAATTCAAATAAAACTTTATAAAGCGAGAAACTAATTAGTCAGCAAGCTCCTTTGATTTTCACGGAAGGGTGGCGACTCCAGTGGGATGAAGTGAGACAGGTGAACCTTCACAACGCACGCGTAACGTCGGTGAAGGTTCATCGCTCACCCCACGGAAAGCGTCCGCCCTGTAGCGAAAATCATTGCAGACACTTTATTCAACTTGCTAAAACGCATGATTCCTATTATGTGTGACATTCCATTCATCATGTTCTCTTTTTCAATTCGTTCGCATATAGTATCCATTGAACGAAAAGATTGAAAGGGTGATAATTTGGGCGGGACAGTTACACATTTTATGGGGAAATCGTATACGGGGCAAGGTGTGAAAAACTTTTATAAAGAACTGATTCATGAAGCGAAAAAAGTATATTTCTTTAAAGGACCGACTTCTTATCGGCTAACAGAAGTATTGAAAGAAATAGGATATGCTGCTATTCGCAGAGGCAAAGATATGGAATGGTTTTATGATCCTCTTCATGAGGAAGTTTTAGAAGCGGTATATATTATCAACTCGAAAACGCTTTACTTACACACAGATGCCGTTGACCCGATATATTATGGAGCTGGGCATATATGGCTTCCGTATTATGAAACGTACGATGATCGGAAACTGCACGATTTAGCTCCGTTAATACGCGATAAACAAATTGCGAATGAAGTATGGTTAACGAAAGGGCTGCAAACATTATCAAGAGCTAAAGTTATCCATGATGAATGGGAGCAACTAATCCAACCAGCAATTGATTGGGACGGCATAAACGCATTGCTAGAAACAATCAAAAAGAAATGTATTGGCAACGTGCAACTTCAAAAAAAGTCTGACGTGACACATCGATTAATGGGATCCCTCACTCCAACAGGCGCACAAGATACGTTGAAGTCCATCTCTAAAAACTTAAAGTCCAGATTGTATATAAAAGGATTACCTGGAAGCGGAAAATCCTCCTTTATGAAAAAATTTGGAGAAGCTGCAAAGTTACAAGGATTAGATATTCGTTTTATCTGGTGCGGACTAGATGCAAATAGTGTAGATGGAGTCGTCGTCCCTGAATTGCAACTATGCATGGTAGACGCGACAAGTCCACATATATACGACCCAGAACGCGAGGGAGACGAGATTGTCGATTTCTTACCACATATTAAAGAGGAATTACTCGATGAGAAAATGATTGTAGAAGTGAGAAAACGATACGCATACGAAATGGAGCTTGCCCAAGACTATATTTCTACGTATGCTAGTGAATCCAAAACAATCAGAATGCTCTATGACTCTACAATAGATGAAGAAAAATGGACAACTTTCCAAAATGAAATGATCGCAACTATCGAGTGAGCAGGGAATATCATCCTGCTCTTTTTTTCGTATTTTGCAGGGAACATGTTAAACTAGAGAAGACTATTTCGCTTGAAAGGAAGATGACTTTGTCAAATGTACTAAACAACTTCTTAACGGAAAACTTAGATGCACTAAAAAACCAAGGCTTATACAATGAAATCGATCCAGTAGAGGGAGCAAATGGTGCAAAGATCCAAGTTCGAGGTTCGGAACTTATCAACCTATCTTCTAATAACTATTTAGGACTTGCAACCAATCCCGAGCTTAAACAAATTGCGAAAGATGCAGTGGACAAGTATGGTGTGGGAGCAGGAGCAGTCCGTACGATTAACGGAACACTAGACCTTCACGTAAAACTAGAAGAAAAACTAGCAGAATTCAAAGGAACAGAAGCAGCCATTTCCTATCAGTCCGGATTCAACTGTAACATGGCAGCCATCTCAGCCGTTATGGATAAAAACGATGCTATATTATCGGACCAATTAAACCACGCTTCAATTATCGACGGTTGCCGACTTTCTAAAGCAAAAATCATTCCATTCAACCACTCCGACATGGAAGATCTACGCGCAAAAGCAAAACAAGCTACGGAATCTGGTCAATACAATAAAGTAATGGTCATCACAGACGGTGTATTCTCGATGGATGGCGACATTGCCAAACTACCAGAAATCGTAGAAATCGCAAAAGAGTTCGACCTTATCACTTACGTAGATGACGCACATGGTTCAGGTGTTACTGGTAAAGGAAAAGGAACAGTGAAGCACTTCGGTTTAGAAAAAGAAATCGACTTTCAAATTGGTACTTTATCGAAAGCAATCGGTGTCGTAGGTGGATACGTTGCGGGGAAAAAGAACTTAATCGACTGGCTAAAAGTTCGCTCACGTCCATTTTTATTCTCAACAGCATTACCACCAGGGGACGTAGCAGCAATTACTGCAGCGGTTCAAATGATCATCGACTCAACAGAGCTACATGATAAACTTTGGGAAAACGGAGACTATTTGAAAGCGGGTCTATCAAAACTTGGCTTCGATATAGGTGCATCTGAAACACCAATTACTCCATGTATTATCGGAGACGAAAAGCTTACACAGGAATTCTCCAAACGATTATTCGAAGAAGGCGTATATGCAAAATCCATCGTCTTCCCAACCGTACCAAAAGGCACAGGCCGCGTCCGCAACATGCCAACTGCTGCGCATACGAAAGAGATGCTGGACGAAGCACTCGCGATTTATGAGAAAGTTGGACGAGAGCTTGGGGTAATTTCATAAACTCATTAACTACCTCGGCACATAGTGCCGGGGTAGTTTTCCGATTTCGTATTAAACTATCTTGATTAATGTAATATCCCAACCAAAAAAGCAGCCGATTATGGCTGCTTTACTTTACGAAAAGTCTTTCTCCATATGCTGAAACGCATAAAGCAAATTAAACTTCTGAACACCTCTCGCACTCTCAACACTAGCTTCCGCTACATCTCGAAAAGTCTCCAAATCCCCAAGTTCCTTAGCAATAATTGCCTCAATCGCATATGGCATCCAACCCACCGGCAAGTCCGCTTTTAAAGTCCATGCTTCCTCATAGTTTCCTTGCAGTGCTTCGGAATACGCTTTGTAATATGTACGTAATGGCTCTTTACTTATTTGTTTAGCGAGTATGACAAAAGAAGCAACATCTTTTTCATGTAGTGCTAAATTCGTTTTATACACTTGTTGCATATATGGTTGTTTATATTTCTTCAAGATTTCATTAATCGCTTGGATAATTGCCTCTCGATTCCCTGTTTTTACTGCAAGTGCGTATGTAAAAATAGGCTTCTTTTGATTGTCTTCTAAATAGCGTTCGATACGTGCTAGGTTATTAGATTTGTACACAATATACATCTGGGGAACAACTAATAAAAGAATGTAGAGTACAACGATACTCAAATAAATGAGCCAAAACGGAAGTTCCAAAAAGCTCATTACAACTGTAAGTACTATCCCTAGTAAAATTATTAAAACATATCGTAAAATTTTCATGTTTACCTCTTTTACCTCTTTTATTACTATTATACCAAATCCTCCTACAAAACTCATATTGTACTTTTAGAAAGAACAGCATATAATAGAAAAAAATAAACGCCATTAAAACAATGTTAACGAATATAGAGTGTTCTTTCCAAAAATACAATTGTTTTCAAAGGGAGTAGACAACATGAAAAAAATCATGATTACCGGAGCTTTAGGCCAAATTGGTTCTGAACTAATTACAAAACTACGTAAAGAATACGGTGCAGAAAATGTACTTGCAACCGATATTAGAGATATCTCATCAGAAACAACGAAAAGCGGACCATTTAAAATTCTTGATGTAACAGACGGAGAGAAAATGCACCAAATTGCAAAAGATTTTGGAGCAGATACGATAATGCATATGGCTGCGCTTTTATCTGCAACAGCGGAAGCAAAACCGCAATTTGCGTGGAATTTGAATATGGGTGGACTCATGAATGCGCTCGAAACTGCACGTGAATTGAACATGCAATTTTTCACACCAAGCTCAATCGGGGCATTCGGACCCTCTACTCCTAAACAAAATACACCGCAAGATACTTTACAGCGTCCGACTACGATGTATGGCGTGAACAAAGTAGCAGGGGAGCTTCTTTGTGATTATTACTTCCACAAATTCGGTTTAGATACTCGTGGTGTACGCTTCCCAGGACTGATTTCGAACGAGACATTACCTGGTGGGGGAACGACCGATTATGCGGTGGATATTTATTACAAAGCCTTAGCAGAAGGCAAGTACACATCGTATATTGCAGAAGGAACGTATATGGATATGATGTATATGCCAGATGCACTGCAAGCAATTGTAGACTTAATGGAAGCAGATGCTTCGAAGTTGATTCACCGAAATGCATTTAATGTAACAGCGATGAGCTTTGAGCCAGAGCAAATTGCTGCATCTATTAAAAAAGTATTCCCAACATTTACAATGGATTACGATGTGGATCCGGTACGTCAAGCAATTGCGGATAGTTGGCCAGATTCGATTGACGCTACTTCTGCAAAAGATGAGTGGGGCTTCACGTATAAATATGATTTAGATGCGATGACAAGAGATATGCTAGAAAAGCTAGCAACTAAAAAAACAGCGGACACCTTATAAAAGGGTTCGCTGTTTTTGATTTCATTAGAATATAATATGTGCCGCTGCTGCAATAATCGGAAATGCAATAAGTGTACGTAGTAGGAAAATAACGACTAAATCTTTAAAGTTAACCGGTATTTTCGAACCAAGTAACAGACCGCCAACTTCAGACATATAAATAAGCTGCGTTACAGACATAGCGGCGATAAAGAATAGTGTAACCTCTGATTCAATGCCTCCAGTAAGTAGCGTAGGAAGGAACATATCCGCAAATCCAACAACCAGTGTTTGAGCCGCTTCTGCTGCTTCTGGAATACCAAATAGCATTAATAATGGTTCAAATGGTTTTCCTAATATAGTGAAAATAGGCGTGAACTCCGCAAGCATAAGTGCGACCGTACCAAATGCAAGTACCACTGGTGCGACACCGATATATAAATCGATTACATTTTTAATGCCATCCGCGAAAAACTTCTTAATAGAGCGATTATCATTGGCTTTCACAAGTGCATTTTCTAAACCATGTGTAAAAGCATTATAGCCTTCAGGGAAATCCTCTGCTTTTAAATCAAGAGGACGACCATCAATATGCACTTCTGGTTTACCGCGTAATGGATAAATGCGAGGCATGATGAATGCTAATACAAGACCACAAAGTAAAACAGTAAAGTAAAATGGTAAGAAATAATTAGAAAGACCAACCTCATCGAGTACAACAATACAAAATGTGATGGATACTACAGAAAAAGTAGAGCCAATAATAGCAGCTTCTTTTTTCGTATAGTACCCTTCTTCATATTGTCTCGCTGTTAGTAAAACTCCGATTGTTCCATCGCCAACCCAAGAAGTCAGTGCATCTACTGCAGAGCGCCCGGGTAATTTGAATAGTGGTCGCATTACTTTTACCGCCATCGTACCGAAAAACTCCAGTAATCCAAAGTTCAATAAAAACGGTAATAACAACCCGGCAAATAGGAAAATAGTGAATAAGAAGGATACTAAACCGTCTGGACTAAGTAACATTCCGCCCGTATTTTCATTCCAAATGGCTTCAGGTCCTACTTGGAAGATGATTAATACTGCAAACACAGCACCAACTACACGAGTAATCGTCCAAAATAGAGAGACTTTAAATAATTGATTGATAAACGTGTTTTGTCTTGGTAAAAACAAAAACACAATCGACCCAATTGCTGCAATCCCTATCATAACAAGCGCAACCCATTGAACGAATGGGGCAATTGCAGCAGATAAAATATTGGAAAATAACGCAATTGGAATTTTAAAACCTTCCGAAGTAGGAAGGGGTATCATAAACATAATGACTCCTGCGATGGATGGAAGCAGGAATAAAAGCCATGTAGATAAAGAGAACTTCTTCAAAAATATAGACCCACTTTCTGCAAATGAATAATTATGCGTGTTGTTAAATCATTTATACATACTAATTCATTTACATAGAGAAGTCTATATAAACACGTGATGTTCTATTATTCGAAATCTTTATTGAAGTCGTATGTGTAGAAACGTTCGTAATGTAGCCAATTTTCCGCTTCTGGCTCACCGTCTGCTAAGCGTTTCTCCATTTCTTCTAGCATCCATGCAGTTTGCGAAATATGTGCCCGCATCGATCCCATTTTTTCTTCTCTAGACTCTTTAATATTATGCACAATATCTGGTTCTCCTAAAACTTCCTTTGAATCGTTTGAGAACGCTAGTGCATAAATAGTAGGGCGTGACTCTTCCGGCATGCGGCGAATAGCGCGAATCATTGCACGTCCAGTCGCATCATGATCAGGATGCACTGCGTAGTTCGGATAGAACGTAATGACAAGCGATGGATTCGTATCCGCAATTAGATTTTCCATCATTCCTACCATTTTTTCATCGTCTTCAAATTCGACTGTTTTATCACGGAGCCCCATCATTCGAAGATCGGTTACGCCCATTGCTTTTGCAGAAGCGAGCAGCTCTTCCTTTCGAATTTGTGGGAGTGTTTCGCGTGTTGCAAAAGGAGGATTTCCTAGGTTTCTTCCCATTTCGCCTAACGTTAGGCACGCATATGTAACTGGAATTCCTTGTTTTACATACGTTGCAATCGTACCGGAAACGCCGAAAGCTTCGTCATCTGGGTGAGGGAATACAACAAGTACATGTCGTTCCATTGGTAAAGTCATTTGTTTGTCCTCCTTAATAAGTGAATGGTGTTTTACTAATTTGTAATGCTACTGCCAGTTTTCCATTTTGGTCATGTCCCGCCATTAATAAACGATCATGTTCATCTAATTCGAAATGGGTAACGCCTTGCGCGTATACCCATCCGTGCGGTAATTTAAGACCAACACGATGCGGTGATTCGCCAGCTACTTTCCCGAGCTCATAACGGAGCATAACATTGCGGATAAAAGCACCTGCATTGAATACTTTTTCATCAAAATGCGAAGCGTATGCACCATTCGTCGTTTCTAAATGGATATATACATCTTCGTTTGCAAATTTATTCAAAAGTACTTGTAATTGTTCAACATTAACAAGTTCCATCTATTTATAGCCTCCTAACATACTGTCTTTTATAAGTATAATGAAAATAAGTTTTGGAAGCGAATGATTGAGATGAAAAAACTCGTAAAGTCGTCGTGACTTTACGAGTAGAAATTTTCTTATACAGTTGTAGTGGTAACTTCTGGAGCGCCAAACTTACCTTTTGCTCCGTGAAGAACTGGTCCTACGTATTGGTTAAGTTTCCAACCGTGTGCGATTGCAGCAGAAACGAATTCTTTTGCTTCTAAAACGGAGTCTGCAACCGTAAATCCGTTTGCTAAGTTAGCAGTAACTGCTGCAGCAAATGTACAGCCAGCTCCGTGGTTATATGTAGTATCTGTTTTTTCTGTTTCTAATAGCGTATGCGTTTGTCCATCATAGAAAAGGTCAACTGCTTTTTCATGTGCTAATTGTTTTCCGCCTTTGATCACGACATTTTTTGCGCCAAGTGCATGAATTTTTTCTGCCGCAGCTTTCATATCGTCAATTGTTTTAAGTGCTCCTAGTCCCGAAAGTTGTCCAGCTTCGAAAAGGTTCGGAGTAACGACTAAAGCGCGTGGGAGTAAGTGCGTGATCATTGCATCTACTGTGCCTGGATTTAACACTTCATCTTCCCCTTTACAAACCATAACAGGGTCGATTACGACGCTCTTCGTACCAGATTCTTCTATTATATTTCCTGCAGTTTCGATAATTTCTTCTGTACTTAACATGCCTGTTTTAATCGCATCGACATTTGTCGATAATGCTGTTTTTGCTTGTCGTTTAATCTCTTCAACAGGTAAAGAGAAGACACCGTGGCTCCATCCGTTATCGGGATCCATTGTAGCTACGACCGTTAAAACGTTCATACCATATGTACCGTGCTCTTGGAATGTTTTTAAATCTGCTTGTATACCAGCTCCGCCTGAAGTGTCAGAGCCTGCAATTGTTAGTGTTTTTTTTATCGACATTTTAGCGTGTCCCCTTTTGAAAAAAGTTAATATTACTTATTATATCAAACAATAATCGAAACTTACATTAAGGAAGTTTAGGTGCAGTTAATAACTTCATCAGGATGAAAATGAAAACAGCAGCGACGACAAAAGTGACAACGGAACCGAATATAATATTATGTATAAACAAGGAGATTGCTAAAAATAGAAGCAAGCCAATGAATAGAAGCATCCCCAATGTAAAACAGCCGAGTCCAAAGTTTTTAGCGGAATTTGGAACTTCATTCTTACTAGCAGCTTGTTCAATTTTTCTTAGTTTCTCCCGATAATGTAAATCAGCCATAAGCATATCCCCTTTTTTTCATCGTAACAGATATAGAATAGTTGTGAAACGGGCAATTTTTTTGTACTGTTAACGTAGTAGAATAAGAGGAAAAGAGGGAAGATATGCGAAAAGATGACAAAATTCGTGAAATGGAAAAACTACTAGAAGAATTAAAAGCGCAAAACGAAACAGCGGCAACGATTGTAGAAAGTCCTTCTAAACAGGGATTTACTTTTTGGAAAATGCCACGAGCTTTATATAGATTACGAGTGAAATCATTAATCGTTATTGCAATAATTGTTCTGCTCCTATTAGCTGCGTTACCATTTGCCGCTTATTGGGCTATTCAAGGCAGCACGTTTACAGAGAGCAAAGGCTCAATCGTCGAACGAGTACAGGCGCTAAATGAATTGTCGACTGCTGAAGCCTATACGAAAGTAATTATCGAACGACAAGATAACCAAATATTCGGCAAAGAAATCGGCATAGACTTACCAGGGACAAAAAGACAGCTTCTCGTTGTAGTGCCTGGGGCTGTTCGAGCAGGAATTGATTTTTCACAAGTGACGGAATCGGATATAAAAGTAGACGACGAGAATAAGACGGCGACACTTACATTACCGATGCCACAATTTCTAGGTGGACCGGAAATTTTCTTCGATCAAGTAGAAGTATTTTCCTATGAAGGATTATTTCGTGAAAAAGCGGATATAACAGAAGCATATGAACTGGCAGAAACAGCGAAAGAAATGATGATCGAAGAAACGATGGGACAAGGTATTCTCCAGTTAGCGGAAGAAAATGCTGCGAAATCTGTAAAGGAAATGTTCCAATTAGTAGATTACGACGTGAAGGTTGAGTTTAAGGAGTGATAGGCCATTGCCAAGTTGGAAAGAAGTTTTAGCAGATGAATGGGAAAAGCCATATTTTATCGAGTTAAAATCTTTTTTAGACAAAGAATACGAAGAACAGACGGTTTATCCTGCTCGATCTGATATTGGGAGTGCTTTTCTTGAAACGCCTTTTGACGAAGTGAAGGTAGTAATTTTAGGACAAGATCCGTATCACGGAGAAGGACAAGCACATGGGATGAGTTTTTCAGTGAAGCCAGGTGTTAGGGTGCCGCCAAGTTTGCGTAATATGTTGAAAGAGCTTGATGATGACCTAGGTTGTCCGATTCCTTCAAACGGTTATTTATTGAAATGGGCGAAGCAAGGAGTTTTATTGCTTAATACAGTTTTAACCGTTCGGGCAGGAGCAGCAAATTCACATAAAGGAATGGGTTGGGAAACGTTTACGGATGAAGTGATCAAGCGGTTATCCGAAAGAGAAACGCCGATTATTTTTGTATTGTGGGGCAGACCTGCACAATTGAAGAAAAAGCTAATTAACACAAAGAAGCATACGATTATTGAAGCTCCCCATCCAAGTCCACTTAGTGCGCATCGAGGTTTTTTCGGCAGCAAACCGTATTCGAAAATAAATGCACAACTCGAAGCTTGGGGTGAGGCGCCGATCGATTTTTGCTTATAATTATGCTATTATATGGAATGGAAAGTGAGGGAGTCAATTGGCTGTAAACTGTTTTAAATGCCGCCACTTTTATACTACATGGGATGCCCGTCATCCACGTGGATGCAAAGCTTACGGATTTAAAACGAAAGAGCTCCCAGCGGCATTCGTAAAGCGTACCTCTGGCGTGGAATGCTTGAAATTCGAACAAAAGCAAGAAGAGGGGCAAAGACGATGATTTCGAATGAACATATTTTCATGCAAATAGATAAACAACTCGTATTAGCAAAAACAACTGGCAATGAAAACACAAAAAGAGAAGCGCTCGCTGCAATTCGGGCATTATGCGATTTAGCGCTAGAGTCAGTGCCTTCATCTTCACCACAAGCCCCGTCAGTTGTACAAACTGTGCCAATAGCACCAACTATACAACAGCCAGTAGCGCTGAAGGAAGACGATGCAAACGGAGAGTCATTATTTGATTTCTAAATAGAAAGATTAGAAAGTAGGAATGATTGTGAAATTATTTATCATTGCAGGGGCTATCAACGGATTTTTAGCAGTAGCATTTGGAGCTTTTGGAGCACATGCTTTAAAAGAAAGATTGTCTGAAAAATATTTAGCTATTTGGGAAACGGCTGTTCAGTATCAAATGTTTCATGCGCTTGCATTAATTGCGATCGGCATTTTAATGAGTAGTAAATTAATTGGGCCTGTTTCATCACTGAATACAGCAGGTTATTTAATGTTAGCAGGGATTATTTTGTTCTCGGGAAGCTTGTATGTATTGAGTTTAACAGGAATCGGCATTTTAGGAGCCATTACTCCGATCGGCGGCGTAGCGTTTTTAGTTGGATGGATTATGATTATTGTTGCCGCAGTGAAGTTTGCGAGTTAAAGAAGTGAATAGTGAGTAGCTAAAACTAAGAGACTTATCCTCTGAAATCGGATAAGTCTCTTTGTTTATAAATTGTAGTTAATTTCTTCATCAAATGTTACGTAATCTAGATAAATCATTAACATTAAGTATCTTTTCCCATTTGGATCACTAATAATGACGTGATCGCGACCCGCTGCTTCTACATAGCCTTTAATAACTTTTGCATTCCATTCTTTGTTATTTTCGAAGGTGAAATAGAATGTACCTAGTTTTCCTCTATTCATTCTTAAAATGTTCTCAATATAAGATTCTTCTGTTCGTCGGCCTGGGCTTGGTGGTTGAGCGGGAGGAGTCATTTGCTGTTGTTGCGGTGGGTAACCTCCAGGGTGCCAGTAATATTGAACCATTCATACATCCTTCCTAGAAATGAAATTACACGCTTGGGCAATCGGCAACGGTTGGAGAATAAAAACAAAGTGGTTTTAGACGTCCGGTGTTTTACTGGTTATACCATTGAACTTTCTATCGGATTCACGGGCTCGTTGATAGAAATACGATTTGGTTGTTGCTTCAAAATCACCTGGTCTTTGGAATACCGTCTCTTCCAAATTACGTTTATCACGAAAATCTAGGCAATCGGCAAGCACTCTGTCCAGTCCAACATTACCAACCAATAGCATGCCAAGCTGACCATCACCCTCTGCTTCTGCACGCATTAGCATAGCAAGTAGATCTAGTTGTTTTAAATTGGATTGAATTGCTGCCAATGCACCACCTCCTATATATACACTATGTTTGAAATAGATAAATGATACATATTGATAGGAGAGAGGGAAAGAAAAAAAGACCGCAACTGCAGTCTCCTTAATTATCTATTTAGATATTGAAAAATTCTCCGCGTTTGTCACCTGCAAGAATTGTACCGATGAAGAAAGAACCAAATTCTGCATAACGAGCGCTTACTTCGTCAAAACGCATTTCGTATACTAACTTTTTGAATTGAAGTACGTCATCTGCGAATAATGTTACGCCCCATTCGAAATCGTCAAATCCAACAGAACCGGAAATAATTTGTTTTACTTTACCAGCGTAGCCGCGGCCAATTTTTCCGTGACTTGCCATAAGTGCACGGCGGTCTTCCATCGACAGCATATACCAGTTATCATCGCCGTTACGACGCTTGTCCATTGGGTAGAAACAAATATATTGAGAACGTTGAAGTTCCGGATACAAACGAGCACGTACATGTGGATTTTGATATGGATCTTCCGTCGATTCTCCAGCTAAGTAATTAGACAATTCTACAACAGATACGTAAGAATACGCAGGAATTGTAAAGTCTGCAATCGTTAATTTATTGAATTTCGCTTCGATTTCTTGAAGTTCGTCTATTGTTGGACGTAAAGTCATTAACATGAAATCTGCTTTTTGACCAACAATTGTGTAAAAAGCATGTGCGCCAGTTTTTGCGTCATCTGCTTGTTGAAGTTCGTCTAAAAATGCGATAAATTCATCCGTTGCTTGTTTGCGAAGTTCTGGGTCCACTTGTTTCCATGACGCCCAGTCCATTTGGCGAAAATCGTGTAAAACGTACCAACCGTCTAATGTAATTGCTGCTTCATTCATTTTATCAGGCACTCCTTTTATATAAGAAATTTACATCTTCAGTGTATCATAAGAAAAGATTCTTATCTCGTAATGACTTCGATATGACATGACAATATGTGACAAAGTCGTGTATGCTTGAACTAATGAAAACAGTAGCGCAAGCGTTAGATTAAGGAGTAAGTTGCATGTCACAAATAGAATCATTATTACAGCAAAAAGTTTGGCGATTTTGGGATCAATCACTTAGTGGAAAAAATCGCTCCGCATTAGAATCCTTTGCAGCGGACGATCTTCTTTGCCATTTAGTTGGACAAGGTTTGTCGCCAGCAACTGTTCGAACATGGGTACATGATCAGACTGTCGTATTAGGCATTCAAGACCACCGATTACCATTCGTAGAAGATGCACAAGATTTTCTACGTACGCAAGGATATACACCGATTGTGCGTAATTCAGGTGGTCTTGCGGTAGTATTGGATGATGGGGTGCTAAATATTTCAATCGTATTGTCCGAACGAGCGCAGTCGATTGATATTTCAGCAGGTTACGATGTGATGTTTGCTTTTATCCAGCTCCTATTTCCAGAAGCAGAAGGGAAAATAGAAGCTTATGAAATTGTCGGTTCGTATTGCCCAGGTTCATATGATTTAAGTATCGATGGGAAGAAGTTTGCTGGTATTTCACAGCGTAGACTCCGCCAAGGAATCGCCGTGCAAGTGTACTTATGTATTGAAGGAAGTGGAAGTGAACGGGCAGATTTGATTCGCCAGTTTTATGAAATTGGCGTGCAAGGAGAGGAAACAAAATTCAGCTACCCCGTCATTAAACCAGAAGTTATGGCTTCGCTGAGTGAACTGTTAAACGCATCTTTTACCGTTCAAGACATCGTGATTCGGGTTCAGCAAGTACTGCAGCAACTATCTACAAAAATAGTATCGCAATCCGTCACGCAAGATGAAATGGAGCTTTACCAGTTTTATTTGCAACGGGTTGTCGATCGAAACAAAAAGATGCTTACGCAGGAATAAGAAAAACCACCAACTGCTTACATAGTTGGTGGTTCTTTTGAAACAAGGTTTCCGTTCTTCTCCATTTGGAAAACAGGTACTGATGGTAATTCTTCATCATTCAATGTAACGAGTCGTCGTGCGCGATTCATGATTTGTACAAACTGCTCGTAATCTTGTTTAATCGCCGCATTTTCTTTTTCGAGTTTTGCAAGTTCGCTTTCTAGTTTGCGAATTTTCTCGTTAGATATAGAAGCTAAATGGCGATATCTGGATATATCCGAGTCGCTATGCTGTAATCGAACGAGATATGCAATAATGATATCAATCGATAAAGCAGAAACGGGAACTGATGTAGTGCGTTCGCCTTCTTCTTGAGGCTTCGCCAGATAAATACCGTTTCCTCTTCGTCGATAATCTTTCCCTAAAATACGTAGTTTTTCTTTTCGTTCTTTTTTCGCTTCTTTTAATTCTGTTTCATATTGATGGCGAACAACTGCGTTCCAGCGAAAACCACATGCTGCTGCAGTTCGATTTAATTCATCTCCTGCTTCTTCGAATGCATTTAGTTGCGTACTTCCTTCGCGGACGTGTCGCAACACCATTTCCGCTAACATTTCATCATTTTCTGTCATCCATGCGTCTTGTCTTATTTTTACCATTTTGGTCCTCCTACTTTGTTCATAGTTTCGTTATTCTATTAACATCATGGACAACATAGCGCTCTTTTATTCACGTAAAATACACTTGATAGCAATATATCTTTTAAGATACAATGGCGTGTAGACTATTATCATTAACATAATTCAGTTGGTGTTCGTACACCAACTGAATTATGTTAATGCATCAGGCGGATGTCATAGATTTTGAAAGGAGGCAATTGTGCGAGCACAATTCAAAATCTGGACGCAATTACGTCGAGACGTAATTAATGAAAGGGGTTGTGGACAAATGGCAAACCATTTTCGAGTTTGCGATGAATGTCAGGCTGTTAATTTAAAAACATTAATTCCAAAGCTAAAAACAATAGATCCAGAAGCAGAAATTGAAATTAAAGAATGTCAATCTTACTGCGGACCAGGACGTAAAAAGACATTCACATTTGTCAATAATCGTCCAGTTGCTGCTTTAACTGAAGACGAATTAATGGAAAAAATACGTGCCAAACTAGAAGACTAAACATTTACAAGAAGAACTTATACCGCCTTACAATGAGCGGTTTTTTTCTTTATAATATAGAGTAAATAACATCTAACTTCACGGAGGTGGACAAATGAGCTATGCAACGCAGAAATTAGCAGAAGAGAAAGTGTTTAAGGATCCAGTACATCGATATATCCATGTTCGAGACCAAGTAATTTGGGATGTCATTGGCTCGAAGGAATTTCAACGGCTTCGACGCATAAAACAGCTTGGAACTACATATCTAGTTTTTCACGGTGCAGAACATAGTCGTTTTAGTCACTCTCTAGGAGTTTATGAAATTGTTCGTCGCATTGTGGATGATAGTTTTGACGGTCGACCAGAATGGGATGCTTCCGAAAGGCTATTAGTTTTATGTGCGGCCCTTTTACATGATTTAGGGCATGGACCATTTTCACACGCTTTTGAAAATGTGTTTAATCTAGATCATGAGGAATTTACAAGAAAAATATTACTTGGGGATACCGAAGTAAATGAAATATTAAAAAGAGTAAGCAATGATTTTCCGCAAAAAGTAGCAGATGTTATTGGCAAGACATATGTAAATAAACAAGTCGTTAGTTTAATATCCAGTCAAATCGATGCAGACCGCATGGATTATTTGCAACGAGATGCGTACTTTACAGGGGTAAGCTACGGTCATTTTGATATGGAGCGAATTCTGCGTGTAATGCGTCCCCGGGAAGACCAAATCGTTATCAAGTCAAGCGGTATGCATGCGGTGGAAGACTATATTATGAGTCGATATCAAATGTACTGGCAAGTATACTTTCATCCCGTTTCGAGAAGTGCAGAAGTGATTTTAACGAAGATTTTGCATCGTGCAAAGGCTTTAAGTAAAAACGGATATGATTTTGCGCAGCAACCAACGCACTTCCAAGGCTTTTTCGATGGTACGTTTACATTAAAAGAGTATTTAGCTTTAGACGAAGGGGTTTTATTGACGTATTTCCAACTTTGGGTGACGGAGAAAGATCCGATTTTAGCTGACTTGAGTTATCGTTTTGTCAATCGTAAGCTATTTCAATATATTGAGTTTGATCTTGCAAAAGATTATATGAAAATGAAAGAGTTGGAGTTATTATTCAAAAAAGCAGGAATAGATCCAGAGTATTATTTAGTATTTGATTCGTCATCGGACTTGCCGTACGATTTTTATCGACCGGGTGAAGAAGGAGAACGAATTCCTATCCATTTACTCAAGCCATCTGGTGAAATTAGAGAACTTTCCCGTGAATCAGAAGTAGTAGAAGCTATTTCAGGAAAACGTCGAACCGATCATAAATTATATTTTCCAGAAGATTTTTTAACAGAAGACGGCAAGAAAAAAGCATTGAAGAAGCAAATATTACAGTTATTAAAATAATTCAGCAGAAAGTCGATATTGAATTTTGGGACTTTGTCTAAGATCGCCGCGTCCTGCGGTAACGCCAAGCGACCAACATCCTGTTGGCCAAAACCTCCGACGGATGTCACAGCTTTCGTATGGTGCAAGGCGAATTTGATTAAATAAGGTGGGCTAGAATTGCTAGAAGAACATGCAAAGATTATACAATTTATCGGGGTAGCAGACGGAATAACTGGCAGAAAAAAGCTGCAAAAAATGGTGTACATCGCTAAAAAGTTAGACTATCCATATAAAGAAAAATACGAGTTTCATGTGTATGGTCCGTATTCGCATGAGCTCACATTGCGAATAGAAGAACTATGTAATATGGGTTTTTTGCAAGAGGAAAGACAAGATAAAGGGTCATACGTACAGTACAAATATCAAATGACGGATGCAGGTGAGCATTTTACACAAATGGCACAAGTGGAAGAAGCAACTCCAGCGCTTATCACATGCATTACACAAATGAAAAACAAAAGCTCCCGCTTTCTGGAGCTAGTGTCGACTCTATTGTTTTTCGACCATCTTCCAAAAGAAGAACAAATCGAAAAGCTTCATGCTGTGAAAGGGAAATTAAATTTCACAGAAGAAGAAATTAACGAGGCATATGAATTCGTCATGAATCTAATGAACCTGAGAACTGTCCAATAGGGTAACGGGTTTCGTTACCTACCCGCAAACATTAAAAATATAATCTAAAATGACTATCAATTTGATAGTCGTTTTTTTGTTGCCACTCTGGGATTTATTTATAATGCCATTATGTGGCTATAACAGAAATACGTCTCACTTCAAAACGATTCATTTCCCCCTTTAACTTTAGTTTGTACTTTTGCCGGTTTGTGTTGCTTCCAGATAATGCTTTGCAGGAATATACCAGTCATACCAATAATGGATAGTCCGATACCGATTGTTTTAAAGGCGGTCAGTACCCCTAATTGTGTTATTAATAGTCCACCGAGAAGGGGTCCGGCAATAAAAAGGATACTCATTAAGGAATCTATTATACCGGTAACCCTTCCTATAGCTTCTTTAGGTGGTTCAGTTTGAATGAGGTAATTTACGGTAGTAAAAGTTAACCCATTTCCGATTCCACCAATAATAGAAAGACAGATTGCAAGTGCTATGAAATTGTAATGCAATAGGAATCCAAAACCTCCAGTCATTACACCGATTAGAAGACTTCCGGTACCGAAAAACCAACCAAGTTTAGAGATTTTTTTAAGTCTGTTTAGAAGTATGACCACAAGGAGCGATCCGATTCCAATAGCTGAAATTGCCCAGCCAGTATACCCGGGTTTGTTAGGGAACACCTCACTAAACAAAGTTACAATCTGTGAGTCAATCATTTGTATTGTTAAGGTGCTGAATATCCCGAATATGATACTCGAAAAAAGGATTTTGCTTTTTAAAACAATCTGCCAACCTTCTTTCCAAGAACGTAGAAATCCTGATTGTGTGTCTCCTATTTCTACACTTGTTTCGATTTCTTGTACCTTGATTTGTGTTAGGAGTATTCCGGAAAAAGTGAAAGCTATAGCGTTTAATGCAATGGAAACGTTCGGGGAAAATATTCCTGCCACTGAACCTCCCATGAGCGGACCAATCACCTTTACCAACTGAAACAGACTTCCATTAATAGTGATTGCTTGTATAATGTTTTTTTCGTCAATGATATTTCTCATCAATCCCTGCTGTGCAGGAAGGCTTATTACTCCCGCAGTGTTTCTTAAAAACAGGATTGGCAAAGCTAGCCAGGGGGTAGGCGTAAAGACAAGCAACAAAGTTAACACTGCACGAAACCAGTCAGAATAGATAAGGATTTTCCGCTTATTTCTTCGGTCTGCAAATACACCTGCAAATTGTCCTAAAAGTATACTAGGAATGGCATACATGATAGGGATTAGAGCAATCAGCATCGGGTCAGCCTTCCATGTATACCTGAATAAGATAAGTACCCCAACAAAATCAAACCAGTTTCCTAAGTTGGCTAAAGTATTAGCAGTAAAGAATTTAATAAAATTGCCATTGCGCCATATTGATATTTCCTTGTTCATAAATAATCCCTCCACGTTAGTGTCTCTAATACCGAGCATAACGAGTAATTATCAGAGGAATATCAGAGGAATATCAGAGGAAACAGAAATAAAAAAATTTTAGCAATTATTTTAAGTGATATTTTAACTGAATTTCAATTTTGCTATGTAATTCATTTAATTTGTACTCTTGTATATACTTTTTCTTTAATTCTTGATAGTAAGTTTGCAGTCTACCATTCATTCCAAACTCCTCTAAATAAAACAGAATCATATTTATATTTATTATCATACCAGGTATGAATTTAGCTTCCTGGAGTAGCTGAAATCCTTCATCAATATAATCTTCGGCTTTCGATTCATTCTTTTTGAGAAGGCTATAAATACCTTTAATAATTGAAAAATCCGCATTTTCTCTAAGATAAGGATAATTTACGAGGGCTTTTTTCGTTTCTTCCATCCTTTCCTCTATCTTCTGAAAGTTCTTTTGAAGTAAGGCAATATATAGTTCTGAAAGTAAGATCAACGGTACGAATCCTTTGATGTTTTTTTCCTCTATCTCTTTTTTAGATTGATGAAGAAGGGTAGTTGCTTCATCGAGTTGTTTTGTGAAAATCAAAAGGTATAGCCGATTTAACAACTTCATTTCTAATCGATAATATTCAGGTATTTCTTCGGCAGATAAAGCACACGTAAAGTAATCAAGGCATTGCATCTTATCTGATTCAATAAATGAATAGATGTGTAATAAATAAAAGCATTTTTCCCAAAAGGAGATTTCCGGTTCTTCAAGGAACCAACTGAAATTCCCTTTCATGAAATGGAGGTAAAGAAGGTTAGGCAAATCGATTTGGAAGCCAAACGCATTCTGATTTTCTTCTAAAAGCTTTAGAGCATCACCCTGTCCGTAGAGATGATATTTGTGAAAAAGGCTTTTGACTTGTGTGGATACTTCGTTGTCCTTTAATAATGGACTTTCATGTACCTCTTTCGTTGACAGAAGGTATCCTTGGCCTCTGATCGTTTCAATTTTAACCATGGATGAAAGGGGTTCAATTTTTTTTCTAACTCGATAAATATGGTCATCTACAGTTCTATCGACTGGATCTTCCATTGGCCAAACAGCGTCCAAGAGGTCCTCCCTTGAAAAAATTCGTGAAGGATTTTGATATAAAAATTTAAATAATTGATATTCCCTCGGTAAAAAAAATATTTTTTCGGAACGATATGTTACTTTATAACCTGTGTTGGAAAACTTGATCTTCTCCATTCTTTTCACCTCAACAAAATGGAATAATTTTTTATAGTTCATTTTAACAGATAGTTAATGGGGGCCTCTTTCTCATTAAATATACCTTAAAAGAACGGTGTCGTTAATCGAAAGAAATTGATGTCCTTTTTGTTGAACCTGTTGAACTAACAGGGGCAAAAGTTGAACAGAGAAACATTATTATAGTGTTTCTCTGTTTTAAATAAACTAAAGCGTGCTTGTGCTGGAAGTCATTCAAACTCATTTTCAACTAATCATTTTAATTTAATGTTGCACTATATTAGAATTCATTGTATCATTTAAATCGTAATGATTACTATTTACAAAATAAAAATTGGAGGGAATGTATGAAAAAATCGATTCCGGTTACCGTTTTAAGTGGATACCTAGGTGCAGGAAAAACTACGGTGTTAAATCACTTATTGGCAAATAAAGAAGGGAGGAAAATAGCTGTTATCGTAAATGACATGAGTGAAATTAATATTGATTCTCAACTCATTCAGAATGGTGGTTTTTCACGCACAGAAGAAAAATTAGTTGAACTTACAAATGGTTGTATCTGTTGTACACTTCGAGAAGATTTGATGATTGAAGTGGAAAAGCTCGCTAAGCAAGGAAATATCGATTATTTAGTTATTGAGTCAACCGGTATTTCTGAACCGATTCCCGTTGCACAAACGTTTACATATATCGATGAAGAAGTTGGTATAGATTTATCACGATATTGTAGATTAGATTCCATGATAACAGTAGTAGATGCTTTCCGATTCTGGAGTGACTATGAGAGCGGAGAAACCCTCCTTGAACGTAAACAAACGGACGATGTTCTCGACAATCGGGATGTTTCGGATTTATTAATTGATCAAATTGAATTTGCAAATATTTTACTGATAAGTAAAACGGATTTAGTTACACCTGAATACATAAGAGCATTTAGATCCTTTTTAGTTAAAATGAATCCCGAAGCCACAATCATAACGATAGAGAATGGGGTAGTGTCACCTTCAGAAATCCTAGACCAAGGTCTATTTAACTTCGAGAAAGCTAGTCAAGGAGCTGGATGGATTAAAGAATTAAATGAGGAACATGTCCCGGAGACAGAAGAGTATGGAATCACATCTTTTGTTTATAGAAGAAAACGCCCATTCCACCCAGAACGTTGGTACGCTTGGTTGAATACTTTTCCACAAGAAATTGTTCGATCCAAAGGATTCTTTTGGCTCGCAACTCGAAATAACATGGCAGGTTTACTTTCTCAAGCTGGTTCTTCACTCCAAATCCAGGGTGCTGGTCATTGGATTGCATCACTGCCAAAATCTGAGCAAGAAATGATTTTTCAAGAAGATTCTTCTTTGAAATCAAGATGGGATGATGTTCATGGAGACCGACAAACAGAAATGGTATGGATAGGACTTGATATGAATCGGGATGAAATCGAGTCCCAGCTTGATGAATGTTTGTTAACTGATGCAGAAATGGAAAGTGACTGGACAAAGCTGTCCGATCCACTTCCTCCTTTTATTGAAGCAAATTGAAAATTAGGCTAGTCTTTATGTTACTTGTAGACAGTTGAACAGCTATCTAGAAAGTCTGTTTTTTGAAACCAATAGTTTAGTTAATTATCCAACTAAGAAAAGTCATTCAAAGGGCAGTTAGAATTTTCACAACACACCTGGAATAATTTGAAAATATAAGGAGGGATACTAATGAGAGTAAATATTACATTGGCCTGCACAGAGACAGGTGACCGAAATTACATTACGAAGAAAAATAAACGAAATAATCCAGAACGTATTGAATTGAAGAAATATTGTCCACGATTAAGAAAAGTGACTTTGCATAGAGAAACAAAGTAAAAATTTTACTTATAATAAATGATTCTTGACGTTCAAATAGGATATGTTTATAACTGCAAATAGTAATAATTACCATTTGTAAAAAGGAGTGCTATTAATGAAAATTTCATTTGCAACAGGGCTAAGTGTATTAGCGATTAGTTCACTACTAGTAGGGTGTCAGACTTCAGAACCAGCTGAAGGCTCTACTGAAACAAAAGAGAAAACATCTGAAAGTCACACACCTGTAAGTGAAAGTGATCACGAACACGAACATAGCCATGCACATGATGAAGAAACAAAACAAATTTATGACGGCTTTTTTGAAGACAGCCAAGTGAGTGATCGTTCACTTATTGATTGGGAAGGCGACTGGCAATCAGTATATCCATACCTACAGGATGGTACACTTGACGAGGTATTTGCTTATAAAGCCGAACAGAAAGATGCCATGACATCTGAAGAGTACAAGGAGTATTATAATAAAGGGTATGAAACAGATGTTGACCGAATCATGATTCAAGGTGATAATGTAACGTTCTTCAAAAATGGAAAAGAAAATTCAGGTGAGTATATTTATGATGGATACGAAATCCTAACATATGATGCTGGAAATAGAGGGGTAAGATACATATTTAAACTAGTAGAAAAAAGTGAAGGGCTTCCTCAATTTATTCAATTTAGTGATCATAGTATCAAACAGAATCTATCTGGCCACTACCATTTGTATTGGGGTGACGACCGTAAGGCTTTACTTGATGAAGTCACAAATTGGCCTACCTACTATCCATCTGAAATGGATGGACATGATATTGCACACGAAATGATGGTGCATTAAATTTTAAGCGTAATAATGTTTTTACTTTGAAATAGTAAATTTGAAACTAAAATTTAGTTATTTTTCGTATTAATCTAACGGGTGCTTGTACGGCCGAGCCTACGCGTGCCGAAAGCCAAATGGTTGAAGCGATTGAGCTTCATAATGTTAGTAAATCGAGAGGGCTAATGCCTTAAGCGCAGCAGAAGGCGGATTTTTCAAGTAAGTAAAGACTATATAGTGTGAGAGGCTGACTCTTTCAGATTAATATAATCTGGTAAGGGTCGGCTTTTTTTAAATTCTAAATTATTTTAAAAAAATGAATTGCCATAATTAACTGGTATTAGTGTACAGTTGGTTGTGCAGTGTTAACAAATCCATTTTTTCCATTGTGTGTCATTAACAATGAAACTACGTTTAAATTGGCTATAAGGTCTAACGACTCAAGTGTAATAAGCTTGTATAATAAGCATTGTTAACAACTGGAAGCGAGAATTAACTTAATGGAGGTTTCAAATGGAAAAAGAAAAAAATGTAAAAAAGAAGAGGTTTCAACTCCCGCATATTTATGTCATCCTATTTATATTCAGTGCTCTGGCGGCCATTTCGACTTACTTTATTCCTGCAGGTCAGTTTGAGCGTGTGCCAGGTCCTGACGGAAGAACAGCGATTGATCCGAACTCATTTTCACATGTGGAATCTGCACCAATTGGTATAGCCGATTTCCTTACTGTTATTCCGCGGGGACTGATTGATGCTGGAGAAATTGTATTTTTCACATTTATTATCGGCGGTATGTTTATGGTGCTGAAGACAACGGGAATAATTGAAGTAGTTGTTGACAGGCTGGCCAACCGTTTTGCAAAAAAAAGTATTTTGCTGATCCCGATTTTAACAACAGTATTTGCGATTGGAGCAACTTTAATCGGAACCCCTGAGCTTTCTCTAGTTTATATCCCTGTTATTATGCCATTAATCATTGCTTTAGGGTATGATTCCATTGTGGCTGCTGCGATTGCTCTTGTCGGTACGGTTGTCGGGTTTACTACCGGAGTTTTAAACCCGATCAACGTCGGCTTATCGCAAAAAATTGTAGGTATCCCGGTTTTTTCAGGATTGGAACTGCGTCTAATTCTTTTTATTGTCTGTATATCGGTTGGAATCTATTTCATCATGCGCTATGCAAAAAAGGTACAGCAAAATCCTTTAAACAGCTATGTTTATGAAGATGACCAAGAAAAAAGAGAACTTTACAAGCAGAAAGAAAAAATTGAAGCAAAAAGCATGAACACAAGACAAAAATATGCTTCGGTTGTTGCTCTCCTCTTCCTTGGAATGTTAGTGTATGGTGTGCTTCAGCTCGGCTGGTTCATGGTAGAGATGGCAGGTCTGTTTATCTTTATGGGGATCGTTGTCGGCCTGATTGCCGGACTGAACGCAACCCAGATTTCTAACGCCTTTACGGAAGGATTCCGTGATGTGCTCATGGGAGCAATTATTATTGGTCTTGCCCGGTCGGTCGCTGTTGTGCTTGAAGACGGTCAAATTATGGATACGATCGTTTACAACCTGGGTTCACTGGTTGGTGAGATGCCATCTGTCCTTGGTGCTGTAGGAATGTATCTGGTACAGCTGACCATTAACTTTATTATCCCGTCCGGAAGTGGACAGGCCTTAGTAACGATGCCGATTATGGGGCCGCTTGCAGACATTATCGGGGTGACCAGACAGACAGCTGTGCTTGCGTTCCAGCTCGGAGACGGTTTTGCCCATATTCTATTCCCGACTTCTGGTTACTTTATGGCTGCACTCGTTATCGCTGGCGTAGCCTGGCAAAAATGGATTCGTTTCTATATGCCATTATTCCTTGTATTTTCAGGAATTGGGATTGTCACGTTAGTTATCGCTCAGATGATTCAGTACACAGGCTAAAGAGCATTTGATTTGAACATGAATAAAGCTGGGACAAAATACTGAAGTAGAGATGTAAATCTGAACCTTTTTCCATTCGTGGAGGAGGTTTTTTTTTTGTGGAAAAATGCAGTGCGTTGTTTAGTTCGGGTTGAACGTTGATATTTGAACGTATGAAAAGCATGAGTCCCCAACTTTTTTTGCAGGGGGCTTATTTTATTTTTAAAGGTTATGGTTAAAAGAAAAGGTTGATTAATCGTAAAATGGTATGATGACGCCTGCCCTACATCGAATAAAATAGGGATAGAAAACGAATCTTGAACGAGACAAAAAAAGGCATCCTCCTCCCATAAATCGAAAGAAAGACACCTTTCCATACTAGAAATTATTTATCGCTAAATAATTTCCCGGCAACCGCGTAATGATTTTTTGGCATGTCCTCGATAAACACGACAACATTCTCAACTGGTGCATTTACTGTTTCGGATACTGCAGCTGTTACTTTTTCTACTAAAGCTCTTTTTTGTTCTTCCGTACGACCTTCTAGCATTTTTACTGTTACATATGGCATTTCATTTCCTCCTTTCCTAAAATTTTCTGTATACTAGATATCATAACAGAACGGAGGGAACTTTCGAATGGCAAATGAAGAAAAACCAAAACAAAAAATTGGCTTCACCATTATAAAAAATGATCCAACTGATGGACACAAAGGATTTGGGATCGGTTCACTATCTTTGGAAAACGTGTCACCAGTTATTATCGACGTAGAAGAAGACGTTGCAAGAATTGAAATTGGCGCGATGCACGCGAGAAGTGATACAGAAAGAGGCATCAAGTTTACGACGAACAGAGAAGACTCGGAAGGCGGAAAACCATATTGGCTAGTTTGGGTGACAATCGATTATAAAGCGGAAGGACCTTATTATGCAGGGGTTACAGCATGCGAAATGGTTGTAAACCGCGAAAAACGAAGAGGTTACAAATTACTTGCTGACCATGTAAATCGAATGGACAAATCAATGAAACGCCATATTATGGTAGATTTTATGGATGATCGTTCCAAAAATATTTTACGTGATTTTTTACAAACGCATAACCGTGAAATGTGGGAGCGTAGCGAGGAACAGTTGCATAATGACTTGCTTGTAACTTCCAATTAACAAGTCAATAATTTGGGATAATTATGTTATGAGGTTGAATTCAAATGGAAAAGACAGTACAATTTACTTAAAGCTTACTTCACAGTAATGCTAGGACACTTAGGAGTCGTCAGTAGGCTAGGAAATTGTAATCATTGTGACAACCCAATCCAATAATTACATACTTTTGGCAGAACGCAACACTAAGAAAAAGCTTTCTATTACCTTTTTTAGGTAGTAGAAAGCTTTTTATTTTGTTTTGGTTGCTCTGATTAGGAAACTGATTGCTTACGTTGGGAATTGGTTGCTTCCACGGAGCAACTGGTTGCTTTCATCCCTAATTGATTGCCCTAAGCCGTTTATTTCCAATCGGTCGTATTTTACAGGCAAGTTAACTAGTTACAATGAGAACTAGTTGCTCTCCGTGGTGAAATGGTTGCTTACGTCGGGAATTGGTTGCTCTGATTATGAAATTGGTTACTTCCACGGAGCAACTAGTTGCTTTCATCCCTAATTGATTGCCCTAAGCCGTTTATTTCCAATAGGTCGTATTTTACAGGCAAGTTAACTCTTTACAATGAGATCTAGTTGCTCTCTGTGGCGAATTGGTTACTTTCGTCGGGGATTGGTTGCTCTGGTTATGAAATTGGTTGCTTTCGTCCCTAATTGGTTGCCCTAATCCATCTATTTCCACTTATTCTCCGAAAAACGAAAAGGGAAAAATCGACCATGGTGTTGTGTCTTCGCTTTCAGCTGCTTCAAATGTTTGCTGCTTCAAAGTTGGATCCGTACAAAGTTTAGTTGGAACGTCCTCCTCTTTTAAATAGACAAGTCGTTGTTTCTCACAAGCAGAAGTGGCAATTCCACCTGTTTCAATATCCACAATTACTCCGCGAACCCCAGGAGGAGCGATAAATGGTTCCGACGGTAAACCTTGATGTGCCTTTTCCATAAATTCAATCCACACTTGCTTTGTTACCTGTCTTGCCTCGGCTTCACTCACCTGTTTTCCTTGGTCATATCCATTCCAAACACCCGCAGTCAATTGAGGGGTGAAGCCGATTAAGTATTGATCGGAAATCGTCGTTCCTGATTTTGCTGCATATGGTCTCGTTTGTTTTGCACGAATACTGATGCCCGTTGCAGGAGAGTAATCATTAAAAGTGGGATCGAACATACCAGTTAGCAAATGAGATAGCAAAAATGCATCTTGTTCCAACAACACTTTTTTATCTTTCCTTTTTTCCGTCTTTAAATCATAAAGCACCTTGCCATTATTATCTGTAATTTTCGTAATATAAGTAGGTTCTCTCAGGATCCCCTTTGCGGAAATCGTGTTATATGCCTTTGTCATGTCTAACAAAGAAGCTTCCGATGTGCCGAGCGCTGTTGCGGGCGTCTCGTCGACATCCATTTCCATATTGAATCTCTTAATCAGTTGTTCGAATGGCTTATATCCAATTTGTTCAAGCGTTTTTACAGCATAAATATTATCAGAAATAGCAAGTGCTTGGGCCATCGATATAGGATGTTCCGCAAATTCACCATTCACATTTTTCGGCTCATATTCTTGCCGCCCATTATCATACGTAAAAATAGTTCGTTCACTTTTCATATACGTAAGGGGAGTGAATCCGTTTTCTAACGCTGCAGCAAATAGTAAAGGTTTGATCGTCGAACCAGGTTGCCTTTTTGCTTGGGTTACGCGGTTGAATGGACTTTCACTAAAATCACGTCCTCCAACCATTGCAGTTACGTATCCCGTTTTCGGTTCGATACTGACGAACCCAATTTGTAACTCTCCTTCTGGCATCCACTTATCGATGACCTCTTCAGCTATTTGTTGATGACTTCTATTCAAAGTCGTCTCGATAGTCCATCCACCTTCTTCAATTCTACGACCCTTTTTCTGAAGAATATCGGTTGCTTCTTTCCAAACTTCTTCTAAAAAGTAAGGGGCTGTTTTTTTCGTAACAAGCGAATCTTCTGTTTTTAAAACATATTGCTCTTTAACGGCACGTTCTCGTTGCTCTGCCGTGATAAATTGTTGATTTTCCATTAATTTTAAAATAAGTTGTTGCCGGTTTACCGCTTTTTGTTCATCGACTAATGGGGAATAATAAGTAGGACCTTTTGGAATACCCATTAATAGAGCAGACTCTGCAAGCGTTAAATCTTTTGCGCTTTTTCCAAAATAAAACCGACTCGCTGCCTCCACACCATACATACCATGCCCAAAATAAACGGTATTCAAAAATCCTTCCAGCAAATCATCTTTTTCATAAAAAACTTCTAAACGGTAAGCGTATAATGCTTCATTAATCTTCCGAGTCCAAGACTTTTCATGCGTCAAAAATAGGTTTCTTGCATATTGTTGTGTAATTGTACTAGCACCTTCGACTTTTCGCCTTGCTTTTATATCCTTTAAAAGTGCAGAAGCAATTCGTGTATAATCAAACCCGTGATGCTTATAAAATTCCTGGTCCTCGACTGCAATAATCGCTTGTGGCACGAATGGAGAAATATTGTCTAATGAAACCCAATAGCGTCTCTGATCTTCAAATCGATCCCCAATCACATTTCCTTGATCATCTAAAAAGACGGAAGAAATAGGTACTTGAATGATAGGGGCACCAACGATTTGAGCGTAAACTCGGAGCGTAACAAGTGCACCAATTAATGCAAAGCTAGCAACGATACTTAGTAAAAAAACTCTTTTCATGCGTTTAGATCGAGTGGCTTTTTTCCGGTATTGTACACGCCCCATAAAATCTCCTCCGTCCTGCTGGATGTTTTTTATTAGTATGAGAACAATAGATTCAAATTAAACGGAAAAAGAAAAAAGTATTGCACTTTTGTCAAAAAGCTCTATACTTTTTTTGTATTAATTTTTTGATACACTATAGATATAACGTATTCACAAAGGAGATAGATAGATGGCTGGATTTTGGTTTACAGAAAAACAAACAGAGAATTTTGGAATTACGATGAAGGTAAAACGAACACTTCATACAGAACAAACGGATTTTCAATTATTAGAAATGGCAGAAACAGAAGAGTGGGGGAATATGCTCTTTTTAGACGGCATGGTCATGACGTCTCAAAAAGATGAGTTCGTATACCATGAAATGGTGGCACACGTACCTTTATTTACTCATCCAAACCCTGAGAATGTATTAGTTGTTGGTGGCGGAGACGGTGGCGTAATTCGTGAAATTATGAAACACCCGAAAGTAAAAAAAGCAACACTTGTTGATATAGATGGAAAAGTTATCGAGTATTCGAAGAAATATTTACCGGAAATTGCATGTGAATTAGAAAACCCACGCGTCGATGTACAAGTAGGCGACGGTTTCATGCATATTGCAGAATCCGAAAACGAATACGATGTTATTATGGTAGATTCTACTGAACCAGTAGGTCCTGCAGTAAACTTATTTACTAAAGGTTTCTATGCTGGAATTTCAAAAGCTTTAAAAGAAGACGGATTATTCGTTGCACAATCGGACAACCCTTGGTTCAAAGCGGACTTAATCCGACAAGTACAAAAAGATGTAAAAGAAATCTTCCCTATTACAAATATGTACTTAGCGAATATTCCTACGTACCCAAGTGGACTATGGTGCTTTACAATTGGATCGAAAAAATACGATCCACTTCAAGTGCCGGACGAGCAGTTCCATGAAATCGACACAAAATATTACACAAAAGAGCTTCACAAAGCAGCATTCGTATTGCCGAAATTTGTGAAAGACTTAGCAGGAGAATAAGCCGATGCGATTTGACGAAGCTTATTCAGGAAATGTATTTATTAAAAGCAAGCAAAACTACGATGAAGCGCAAGCAGTTATTTACGGAATGCCAATGGACTGGACAGTAAGTTACCGTCCGGGCTCACGTTTTGGTCCACAGCGTATTCGAGAAGTATCGATTGGTCTAGAGGAGTACAGTCCGTACTTAGATCGCGAGCTAGATGACGTGAATTACTTTGATGCCGGAGATATTCCACTTCCTTTTGGAAATGCATCGAAAAGTTTGGATTTGATCGCAGGTTTTATTCGCCAGTTAATGCAAGATGGGAAAATTCCAGTCGGCATGGGCGGCGAACATTTAGTGTCATGGCCGGTTATGAAAACAGTGGCGGACAACTATAAAGACCTTGCGATTATTCATATGGATGCACATACAGATTTACGTGTGGAATATGAAGGAGAGCCTCTTTCTCACTCGACACCTATTCGTAAAATTGCCGAATATATTGGTCCAAAAAACGTTTATTCATTTGGAATCCGTTCTGGAATGAAAGAAGAGTTCGATTGGGCGAAAGAAAATGGGATGCATATTTCGAAGTTCGACGTATTAGAACCATTGAAAGAAGTGCTACCAACGCTTGATGACCGTCCAGTATATGTGACGATTGATATTGACGTATTAGACCCAGCACATGCACCTGGCACTGGAACAGTGGATTGCGGTGGAATCACTAGCCGTGAGTTACTTGCTTCTATTCATGCAATTGCAAACTCTGGCGTGAACGTAGTCGGCTTCGACTTAGTAGAAGTTGCTCCGATTTACGATTCATCAGAGCAAACTGCAAATACTGCATCGAAGTTACTACGTGAAATGATTTTAGGTTGGGTTAAGTAATTAGGAAGAGGCTGGGACAAAACCCACCTTGAAAAATGAAAAGCCCTGGAAATTTTACGAACAGTAAAATTTCCAGGGCTTTGTTTTTAGGCATTAAAAAAA
>NZ_JBIWEX010000019.1:0-95536 GCF_044762745.1 Psychrobacillus sp. NPDC096426
TGTTCCATTTTGTTTTGTCATATCGATCGACCTCCGTGTAATTTACTTAATCATATCACGTTAGCCTCGTACGACTTCTATCCTAACAGAGGGGGCTTCACAAACTCATTTTCACTTTCACATAAATATCGGGTTGAAGTGAAAAGAATTTAATCAGATGTAGGGTAGGTATCACCATACCATTTTACTATAATTCAACCTTTTCCTTTTACAATGCCTTTTATTAAGGTGACTTCAAAACACTATATGGGAATTATTTGAATTTATATCTAGGAAAGATATATTAAATCGATTTTAAATTAATTTCTAAAAAAATGAAATTATTTGCCGATGGAACTCGTTATGATAGATGAGTGATAAAAACGAGATATGCGCATGATCGTTTAGCAAGGAGGTCAATATGGAAGAAGAACTGCAGTGGATCCAGGAAGTGCTGACTGGAAATAAACAAACATACGCACACATTATTGATAAATATAAAGATAGGTTATATGCAACAATTTTACGAATGACAAGAAATCCGCAGAATGCACAGGATTTAGTACAAGAAGCTTTTATCAAAGTGTATCATCAGCTAGATAAATATGATCAAAAAGGTTCATTTTCTAGTTGGATTTACCGCGTTGCTATTAATCATTGTATGGATGAATTTCGTAAAAAGAGCTATAAGATGAAGCAAGTGGAAATAAATGAAGAGAAGATTGTGAACACTAATCATCCAGAAGTTGTATTTTTGAAAAAAGAGAAAAGCAGACAGTTAGAAAGACTTATTGCAACTCTACCGGAAGATGAGCGGATGATTATTCTTCTACGATATGTAAATGAACTGAGCTATAACGAAATAAGTGAACTAATTGAAATTCCTCTCTCCGATGTTCGAAATAAACTGCATCGAGCGAAGAAAAAAATGAGAGACACAGTAAAACGCGAAGGAGGCTATTTTTATGAACTGTCCGAAGGCAGATAAACTTTCCCAGTACGTTGATAACCTACTTACTAATGAGGAGCATACTGACATACAAGCCCACGTAAAAAGCTGTGAGGGTTGTATGCGAGTCGTCCAAGCATTTCAAGAAGAACAACAATTTTTAAAGGAAACTTTACAGACACCAATATTGCCAGATGATTTTGCTTCCATTGTTTTAGAGCAATTGGAGCCTTATGAACAGAATAAAAGTCTTCGCAAGAAAACTCCTTGGAAACGTATAATGCTGACCGCTGCAGGGATTGTGTTGACATTTGGATTAACTGCTACACTTAGTCCTAGTTTTGCTCAGTTGATAGGTGGAATGTTTGGAACAGAACAAGTGGATGAAGGATTAAGAATGGCTACTGAGGCTGGTTTAGGAGAAAGAGTAAATCTGGAAGTTACGGATCATGGAATTACGCTCAAAGTGGAAGATTTGGTTGTTGATTCTTCTCGAATTGCTTTGTCTTATCAAGTGTTGGATAAAAAAGGAAAACCAAGAGATACGTATCTTTATTTTCCGGATTCTCAGAATGAAATTATCGTAATCGACCAGAATGGAAATGTATTAGATGGGCTAAATTCTAGTTGGAGTAAGGGGAGCGATTATGGGCTGATCGAATACTCATTGCGTGAGCATAGTGCTCTGGAGAAGATAATTATTAAATTCGATTTAGTAGAGTTAAATGGAGTGAAGGGTAACTGGAAATTAGAAGTACCAGTCGATATAAAAGAAAATAGTAAATTGACAACTTCCACCCCTTTAAATGATGTTAAAACAAGTAGTCACGGAGTAAATATTGCGATGAAGAAAGTCCAGTTTGCTCCTTCTGCGAGCGAATTATTTTATGAAACATCCTTTACACCAGAAGAACAGACAAAAGTAGAAGAACATATACAAAAGCTTAAAGAACAATTTGGCGAGCAAAGTGTAAGCACTTTTACTAACTATGGAACAGCGATTCAATATCATATAGAAAATGAGGAAAAGAAACTAATTTATGAGCACAATACCTTTGCAGAAGGTCAAGGGCATCCTAGTAGCTCAAGAGCTCTCCACGGGTCTGTTATGAACATGGAGCAACTTGGTCAAGTTGCATGGAACGATTCATTTATTCCACAAAAAGACAAAAGCAAGCTTACTTTTGTATTAGATGGAGTATTTAAAACTGTGCCCACGGATTTCTCTATTAAAATAAAACCAAAAGAATTGAAAAAAAATCCTGTTTCCTTTGAATACGAAGATAATTTTATGACAATTAAAATAGCAAAAAAACATAATAATTATTCGCTTCGTAAATCACTCATCCCAATTAAAAAGGAAACAATCTTTAAAATTGAGATGGAAGGAGGACGAGAAACGACTGCTGCTGAAATCGGGACATGGGTTTTGGTAGATAACAAAGGAAAAACCTATTTTGCTTATCAAAGCGGATCTATTCTTGATGAAAAAGATAAAAACGATCGTTATAAGACAACGATAGATCTTAGGTCATATGATTTAGAAGAGATTCCTGAAGAATTAACATTACATCTTCTTTCCGTTACTCGATATGAGGAAGTGAAAGAAGAATGGAAAGTTCCATTGTATTAAATTGTTAAAAAGCATCTTATTTTACAGCTGAATTTGCATTTGGTGATTGATATTAATTGCATTCCACTGGATCACTGCTTGAAAATAAAAAAAGCGTCTTCATCTACAAATAACTAGTAGAAGAAGATGCTTTTTTGTAATTACAACTCCTATTAGTGAAACGTATTATTAATATAATTAACATTATGTTTTATTTTTATTTAAATATTTAATTTAAATATTGATTTTAATGATTTGGTGATATATGATAAATACAAATGAGAGGAGTGTATGAACAGCTATTATGACCTATCAAGTTATTAGTCAATGTCCTGTTTGTAGTGAAACGCTAAAAATTACGAAACTGCATTGCTCGCACTGTCACACTACAATCGAAAATGAATTTGAGTTATCTAAATTAGCTTCCTTATCAAGTGAACAACTTCGATTTGTTGAGGTATTTCTAACATGTAGAGGGAATATTAAAGAAGTGGAAAAAGAATTGGGAATTTCCTATCCAACGGTTCGTGGAAAACTAAATGAGGTTGTTAGCTCTCTCGGATACGAAACGAAAAAGAAAAGCGGAGTAGATGAGAAAAAGGTAATTGCGATGCTAGAAAATGGTGAAATAACTTCGGAAGAAGCGATCAAACTTTTAAAAGATGAATAGGGGGAATGAAAGATGAATGCAGAAATTGAAAAAGTATTAACAATGGTACAAGAAGGGAAAGTAGATGCAGCGAAGGCAACTGAACTTATTCAAGTTTTAAAGGAAAGAGAGTCAGGTAGCACCCCTTCGCCCAAATCATATACAGATAAAACATTGAAAGTAAGAGTAGTTTCGGCTGAAAATGATAATGTTACGGTCAATTTGCCTATTAAGCTAGTGAAGGTTGTGCTATTGGCAGGACATAGTATTGCATCTAGCATCCCACAGTCGGAAAAATACGTGAAGGATATTGATATCGGCTTGATTTTGGAAGCAATTGAAAATGAATTAGATGGACAAATTGTGGATGTTAAATCTGCAAACGGCGATACAGTTTCCGTTACGATTGAATAGAGCGTTAAGATGATAAACGTAAAAGTGAAAACAAAAGGGGTACGGTTTTCTCTTCCTGTTCCATACCTGTTCTTAAATCTAGGCATTTCCATACTTTCTTCAGAATTCTTGCATAAACAAATGAATAAATGGATAAAGGAATCGATGAAAGAAAAAGAAATGTCATTTATGATTCCACAGCTAGACAAAAAGGAACTAGGAAAAATTGTAAGAGAACTAAAAAAACATAGAGGGTTAGAGATTGTTGACGTTCAAGCAAAAGATGGTACGGAAGTTTTTATTAGACTGTAAATAACGAAAAAGGTAACACTGAGCGGGGTCTACTAGCTCATTAGTTACCTTTTTTATGTTCTAGGAAATATGATACTTTTTTATTAAACGCAATATAGGGATAATGCGTCTTAAAAGAACTATACGGTAACTGCAATGATTTTCGCCCTGCAGCGGAAATCCTAGCGGATACTGTTGCGCATTATTCCTAATGCGTGAACTATCCATTTGTAATACTAGCTTTTTTATCCGTTTCTTGAACTATTTAAAATATGTAAGCAAAAATCTAAATCCTCTTTCAGATGGTCTTCCATTAGTTTCTTCGCAGTTTCACCATCTCTTTGTTTAATAGCTTCATATATTTGCTCATGCTCGTCAATTAACCTTGGGCGATTGTAAAGCACCACCGTCTTGCGAAAAAGATAAATAACGGACTTCATTCGATCAATCGTGTCTACCATAAGAGCGTTACCACTCGCATGTACGATAATTTCGTGAAATCGTTCATTTGCTTTCATTATTTCTTCCACCGTGCCTTCTCTTCCTATTTTTATGCAATTAGAAAGAGAATCTAATTCTTCTTTTGGTAAATAAGTAGCAGCTGCTTTCGCTGAGAACCCTTCTAGTAAGCTTCTAACTTGAAATAGGTTTCGTAAATCTTTTTCGGTAGGCTTTACGACTTTTTTATTGACGATCAGCCCTTCGTGACTTAATTGTCGCAGTGCTTCTCTAATAGGAGTACGGCTGAATCCTAAATCCACTGCCAGCTTTTCCTCTACAATTTTTGCGCCACCTGGCAAATCTCCGTTTAAGATGCGATCACGGATCATTTCATATGCTTGTTTGGAAGCAAAGCGAGAATTTTTATCGCTTTGGGTCATTATGTTCACTCCTAATTTTTACAATTTCACTATAAATAACTTATCAAAAAAAGGGAAAGAAAGAAAGTTGGATTATTAGTATCATACATATCGTGTACAAGTATAACTAAAATGTGTACAAATTTTTAAAAATGGTATACAATAATTTCGTAAAGTTTATTGCAAACGGTTTCAACTTACATTTATTAATTAGAATTTAATATATTCGAATTGGAAATATTATTTAGAATCAGGAGGAATTATAATGTCAAAAAAAATAGGGTTTATTGGATTAGGTATTATGGGAAAACCTATGGCATTGAATTTATTGACTAAAGGGTACGAAGTAATGGTGAACGACCTAAACAAAGAGGCGGTTCAAACTTTAATAGATGCTGGTGCTTCAGCAGGAGATTCTGCAAAAATCATCGGTGAAAACAGTGATGTAATTATTACAATGCTTCCTGCTTCTCATCATGTACAACAAGTTGTACTAGGGGAAAATGGTGTACTTAGTGGGGCGAAAAAAGGTGCAGTAATTATCGATATGAGTTCGATTACACCAGTTGTTTCAAAAGAACTTGCTGCGACAGCGGAAAATCAAGGAGTAGAAATGTTAGATGCTCCTGTTAGCGGCGGGGAACCAAAAGCAAAAGATGGTACGCTTGCGATTATGGTCGGCGGTAAAGAAGCAGTATTTGAACAAGTGAAAGATGTTCTGTATGCGATGGGTGCAGAAGTAACATTAGTTGGTGGTAATGGAAGCGGAACTACTGCAAAATTAGCAAACCAAGTAATCGTAAACTTAAACATTGCTGCTATGTCAGAAGCATTAGTATTAGCTACAAAAGCGGGTATTGATGTAGAAAAAATGTATCAAGCAATTCGTGGTGGACTTGCAGGAAGTGCTGTGCTCGATGCGAAAGTTCCACTGATTTTAGATCGTAACTTTGTAGCTGGTGGAAGAATTGATATTAACATGAAAGACATCACAAACGTAATGGATACAGCGCATAGTATTGGTGTGCCAATGCCGTTATCTAGCCAACTGTTAGAAATTTTCCACGCATTAAAAGTAGACGGGAAAGCGGCAGACGATCACGGTGGTATTGTTCAATACTTTGAAAAACTTGCAAATGTTGAAGTTGGGAGAGTTTAATTCATGACTACAATTGATAGTACTGAAAAGAGATTAGCCGAGGAAGTTTTAGGTAATATCCAAGCTGTAGATACACAAGTTGTAAAAGAGATGCTAAAAGCTGAATTAGCTAATTTGAATAAAAAAATCATCGTGCTTGATGATGATCCAACAGGTGTACAAACTGTTCATGGTATTTCTGTGTACACAGACTGGTCAGTGGACAGTATCGAAAAAGGCTTCCAAGAAGAAAATGCCATGTTTTTTATACTGACTAATTCTAGAGGATTCACTGCTGCTGAAACCAAAAAAGCGCATACAGAAATTGCTACAAATATTGTAGAAGTGGCGAAAAAACAAAACAAAGAATTTATTGTCATTAGTCGCGGAGATTCTACTTTAAGAGGTCACTACCCGCTGGAAACAGAAGTATTAAAAGATACAATCGAAGCAGATTCTGACATCAAATATGACGGGGAAGTTATTCTTCCATTTTTCAAAGAAGGCGGACGCCTCACAGTAGATAATATTCACTATGTACAATACGAAGAATATTTAGTGCCTGCTGGGGAGACTGAATTCGCAAAAGACAGAACATTTGGTTATACAAAATCTCATTTAGGTGAATATGTAGAAGAAAAATCTGCAGGCAAATTCAAAGCAGAAAACGCAACGTATATTTCACTCGAAAGCTTACGATCACTTGATATAAAAGGAATTACAAATCAATTGCTTCAAGTAACAGATTTTAACAAAGTAATCGTAAACGCAGTAGATTATGTCGATGTAGAAATCTTTGTCATTACACTTGTGAAAGCAATGAAAGCTGGAAAACAATTCATGTTCCGAAGTGCGGCTGCTCTGACTAAAGTAATTGGTGGAGTAAGCGATAAATCACTATTAACAAGAGAAGAATTAATCCAAGAAGAAACGAACCATGGTGGTCTCATTCTAGTTGGGTCTCACGTTAAAAAAACAACAGAGCAGTTAGAAGTATTGAAAACTAGTGATTTCATCGAGTTCATCGAATTTGATTGTCATCTTGTCTTGCAACCTGAAAAGTTCCAAGAAGAAATAGATCGAGTAATTTCTACAACTGAAAACTTCATTCGTGAAGGTAAAACAGTTACTGTTTACACAAAACGAGAAAGACTCGATCTTGGAGAAGATAAAAAAGAAGAAGAGTTAAAACTTTCTGTTCAAATCTCGGATGCAGTAACAAGCATCGTGCAACGTCTCAACGTGCGACCAAATTACATCGTGGCAAAAGGCGGAATTACATCTAGTGATATCGGAACAAAAGGGCTAGAAGTAAAACGTGCAACAGTAGCAGGTCAAATTCAACCTGGTATTCCTGTTTGGTTTACAGGGGAAGAAAGTAAGTTTCCTGGAATCGCATACATTATTTTCCCAGGTAATGTAGGTGCAGTTACGACCTTAAAAGATACAGTGGAAATCTTAACTAAGTAATCATCAAGGGGAGACTTACATGTTAGTAAATACAAAAGAAATTTTAAAAAATGCGCAAACTGGTAAATATGCGGTCGCAGCATTTAACGTATACAGTTTGGAAACAGTTCAAGCAGCCATTCGCGTTGCAGAACGAGAAAACCAACCAGTCATTATCGCATTAGGTGAGCGCTACTTTCCAAGCGTTGATGTAGAAGGCTTTGCTGCACTTGTCAAAGCAATTGCAGAAAAGTCTCCAGTTCCTATTGCACTTCATCTAGATCATGCCTATGAAAAAGAATCGATTATTCGTGCCATTCGTTGTGGATTTACATCTGTTATGTTCGACGGGTCTGCCTATGAAATAGAAGAAAATATTCGTCGCACAAAAGAAATTGTGGAAATAGCGCATATGGCTGGTGTTTCTGTAGAAGCAGAAATTGGTTCATTAGCTAAAGGTGATTTCTCCGATGAAGAAGAAGGAGATGGCACATTAACAGATCCACAGTCTGCGAAAGATTTTGTTGCAGAAACAGGAGTGGACTTTTTAGCAGCTGCAATCGGAACGGTACACGGTATGTATAAAGGGGAGCCGAAAATTGATTTACCTCTTTTAGAGAAAATAGAGCAGGCTATTGACGTTCCACTTGTGCTTCACGGCGGATCAGGAACTCCTGATGCAATCGTGAAACAAGCTATTCAACTTGGAATATGCAAAGTGAATGTGAATACGGAAGTATCTATGGCTGCCGTTTCTTATTTGAACAACGCTTTTGAGAATAAACAAATGCCGCATCTTTCTATTGTTATGGGAGAAATGCAACAAACAATGGAATCAGTCATGACAAAATTTGTACGGTTATTTGCAAATAAATAAGAAATGTCCCCATGTCACTCATGGGGGCAAGCTTCTAAATCGAAATGGGGAATTCGAATGCCAATAGTATCAATTTGTATAGGGGTTGCACTTTTACTTCTATTAATGATCGTGTTTAAGTTAAATGCTTTTATCTCGCTTATTTTAGTTTCTCTTGTTGTAGGTATATTAGAAGGGATGTCACCACTTGAAGCAATGACATCTGTTCAAGGTGGTTTAGGTGGAACACTTGGAAGCCTAACTATGATTATTATCTTCGGGGCAATCCTTGGTAAGTTAATGACAGACTCTGGCGGAGCGCAACGTATTGCGTCAACACTTATCCATGCGTTTGGGAAAAAGAGAGTTCAATTAGCAGCTGTTTTAACAGCTTCTGTCGTTGGGATTGCGTTGTTTTTTGAAACAGGAGTTGTTGTATTAATTCCTTTAGTATTTACAATCGCAACTGCAGCTGGAGTGCCAGTTTTATATATTGGGATGCCAGTAATCGCAGCACTTATTACGATGCATGGTTTTGTACCTCCACATCCAGGACCAACTGCAATTGCAAGCGTATTCAATGCGGATATTGGGAAAACATTAGTGTATGGAATTATCATTGCGATTCCAGCAATCATTATTGGTGGACCAGTATTTACAAAGTTTTTCAAGAAGGAATCTTTAGAAGTCGAAATTCCAAAAGGACTTTTTAATCCGAAAGAATTTACCGAAGAAGAAATGCCTGGATTTGCTACTAGTCTTATAACAGCTTTAATGCCGGTTATTTTGATCGCTTCACATGTAATTGTCGTAATTGCAGCGCCAGATTCAGCTGTCATGCCGTTCTTTGATTTTATCGGTAATGCCAATGTTGCATTATTATTTTCTGTGATTTTCGCATTCTTTACGTTTGGATTGAATCGCGGTAAAAAAATGAAAGAAGTTATGCAATCGGTTACAGAAGCAGTTAGTGGGATTGCAATGATTCTATTAATCATCGCTGCTGGTGGTGCATTTAAACAAGTGCTAATTGATAGTCATATTGATCAATATATCGCAGACATTATGGCTAGCTCAACGCTTTCTCCATTACTTCTTACTTGGTTAATCGCCGCTATTTTAAGAGTGGCTGTAGGTTCCGCTACGGTAGCTGGTATGACGGCTGCGGGTATTGCAGCACCTCTTGTTGGAATTACTGGTATAAGCCCAGAACTAATGGTGTTAGCTGCCGGTGCAGGAAGTATTACGTTCTCCCATGTGAATGATGCAGGATTCTGGATTTATAAAGAATACTTCAATCTTTCAATCGGAAAAACGATTAAAACATGGTCTGTTATGGTAACAATTCTTTCGTTAGTAGGGCTAGCGGGCGTGTTAATTATTAATATGATTATTTCTTAATAAAAAGCGTATTCTTCTACGAATTGATTGTAGAAGAATATGCTTTTTTTGCCGAGTTGGACAATAACGAATGGAAGTTGGACAATCTTATCTACTAGTTGGACGATAATACATGAAAATTGGACAATCTCAATCGATAGCTGGACGATAAATCTGAAAACTGGATAATCTTTTTAATGGTAATGATAGATGAGGGTCTTTCTATTCACTTATTTCAGTTGTGTATAACGCAGGGATGCTTTACTAATTGAAAAGCGTTTTCTTTTACAGTGTGATTGTAAAGGAAAACGCTTTTGTTGCCGAGTTGGACAATCTTATCTACTAGTTGGACTATAATACACGAAAATTAGACAATCTCAACAGATAGATGGACGATAAATCAGAGGACCTGGACAATCTTTTTTTATTGGAAATAAAAGATAGTGGCTCTGTCTGTTCATGTTTTGTATATTCAATCATGCTAACACAAAGAAGCTTTACTTAAGCTTTATTATTATGTTTCTACATTGAAAATTCCAACCATTATGTTATAGTTGCGACTAACACCAAAACAGTCTTGCAATAAAATAGTATCGCTCCAAAGGCGATCGGCAGTTTAGGTAGAGTAAACCTTCCCGTCACTGACTAGGTTATGGGGGCGGTTTACTTTTTTTTTGAAAAAGTATATGACAGTGCAAGAATTGATACGATTAACGTTGACTTGGAAAGTAGTCATAGCAACATCTCCTTCCCTCTACATCAAAAACTATCGATGAAAAGAAAATCGGAATGAGATGCCAACCTCCCCTGAAACCTTATTCTATCACTCTTTAATTATACCATACGCATGTTCTGTTTACATTAAATTATCTGAATAGCGCGGCATCAAAACCGTCTCCAGGACCTTGAATATACTCCCTGCGTTAGAAATAAATTAACCACCATTCAGAATTGTCTCTGAATTGTGTCTAACAATGGGAAGCGCACTATCTTTTGTATGTTCGATTGTTTCAATAAACTTTTCGATTGTGGACGTTAGATAGGCATTGGAACGTCTAATGAAAACAGTTTTAATCTTACTATATTTTGCGGGAAGGATATGACATTGGATCAGCCCTCTTTTCTCTAAGTGGGGAACAGCAGATCTTGGAACGAATGTAATGCCAAGACCTATTACAACACTGCTTAAAATGGTTTCTAATGTTCCAAATTCCATCACTTTTTGAGGAGTAATATTTTGATCTTGGTACCAAGACTCTAGTCTTGCACGATATCCACATCCTTTGCTAAAACAAAGGAAGGGCTTATGAATTAATTGTTCTAAAGAAGTTGTGCTACTATCTGAAATCAAGACGAGCTCCTCTTGAAAGACATCATGCGATACAAGGTCAGGGTGCAAGTCAGTTTCTGTAACAAAAGCACCGTCTAAACGGTGATTCAACACGTCTTGTTGTAATTGGTTAGTAACACCTGTTAATAGAGATAGATCGACGTTTTTATACTTCTTCGTATAGATAGATAATATAGTTGGCAATTGGATGACTGTTTCTACAGATCCTATCTCTAACTTGCCAGAAGGTTCCTCGCCGCTTTGTACGACTTTTTTCATTTCATTCGTTAAAGTTAATATTTTCTCGCAATAGACTAATAGTTTTTTTCCTTCTGGTGTTAAGCTCATTCCTCGGTTATGCCGATTGAACAGCGGAGTATTTAGCTCTTTTTCTAGTTTATAGATTCTTGCTGTAATATTTGATTGTACATAGCTTAATGCTTTTGCCGCTTCGGTAATCGTTCCTTTTTGTGCAACCATTTGAAAAATCTCTAAATCTTTGAACTCCATCTTTTGTCACTCTCCTGCAACTTCATATGTTATTTTCATGGTATCACTAAAATTGATAGCAAACATCATTAATTTTCGTTTTACATGATGTCTAATGATGGCGTTTAATAGATTATATAAGCAAATGAAGGAGATGGATGTTTTGTGAAAGGGAATGTACTATTAGGTGCTATATTGTGTCTAGTTGCATGTGTGTCGTGGGGAGCAATGTTCCCAGTCGCGCATGATGCTTTTCAATATATAGATCCCTTTTATTTTACTATTTTCCGTTATGGCGCAGTAACGGTCATTTTAGTAATACTACTATTATGGAAAGAAGGGAAACAAGCATTTCAATTGGAAGGCAAAGGATTCTCTTTATGGTTTTTCGGTACGATGGCTTTCACCGTTTATAATTTACTTATTTTCTGGGGAGAGGATTTATTAGGAGAGCCAGGGGTAATGGTCGCATCGATAATGGAATCTTTGATGCCAATGATATCGATTGTGATTTTCTGGATGCTTTATAGACGTAGACCGTATACGTTCACATTAGTATGTGTGTTAATCGCATTTATTGGTGCAGCGCTCGTTATTACAAAAGGTGATTTTGGAGCGTTTCTATCCGCAACCGATAACTTTGTTCCTTCCATCCTCATTTTAATCGCGGTTATTGGATGGGTTGTTTACACAATGGGGGGGAGTAAGTTTCGTGGTTGGTCTGCGTTACGTTATTCTACATTAAGCTGTCTACTTGGAACGATTTCAGCAGGCGTTTTTGTTTGGATACTTACACTTTCCGGTTATGTGCGTGTACCTAGTATGGAAACAATTACGATTGTCAGTCCGCACTTATTGTTCATGATTATTTTTCCAGGGCTTATTGCACTCATTGGTTGGAATGTCGGTGTTAGTATTCTGACTCCATTAAATGGTCTATTATTTATTAACTTTGTTCCTGTTACAACGCTCGTGATTTCACTTGTTCAAGGAAATCAAGTAAATTATGTTGAATTAATTGGAATTACGTTTATAATCTTCTCGTTAATCGCAAATAATACGTTTCTGCGGAAGCAACAGCAGAAAAATATACAAGCTGAAACAAATAATATCAAAGCGTCTGCTTCTATGAAAGAAATTTTGTAGAAGCAAGACGCTTTTTTGCGCTATACTAGGAATATTGAAAAAAGGTTGGTGGTATATATGCAAAAATATATCGGTGAAATATTGCTTGTTGCAACGGCGATTATATGGGGAAGTGGATTCGTTGCAAGTGCCGTATCACTTGAATATTATTCTCCCTGTCAAATTTTGGCAGGAAGATTTTTAATCGGTGCTATTATTTTATGTGTTGTATTTCATAAAAAGTTAATGAAAATGAAGAAAAATACGCTAATAAAAGGCGCAGTTTTAGGGGTCTTCCTCTATCTAGCTTTCGCTCTTCAAACAGTAGGTCTACAATATACGACGCCTTCCAAAAATGCATTTTTAACGGCAGTAAATGTGGTCATCGTTCCTTTTATAGGGTTTATACTATATAAGCGAAAAATGGATATGTATGAACTTGGTGGGGCAGTTTTAGCAGTGATTGGTGTGGCGGTATTATCGCTTAAATTATCTGCTGAGATTAATATTGGGGATTTGCTAACACTTTGCTGTGCAGTTGGATTTGCTTTTCACATATTTTATACTGCAAGGTTTGTAAAAGATGAGGATCCTGTTGTTATAACGATTATTCAAATGATCGTGGCGGCTATTATCGGCTGGATAGTTGTTGCTTTCAGAGGAGAGACTGAATTTTCTATGGAGACAGAAGGGGTGTTGAACCTTCTTTATCTTGGTGTTTTTTCTACTACGATTGCTTATTTAATGCAAACCGTTGCGCAAAAGTATATAACCGAAACAAAAGCGGCCATTATTCTTTCGACAGAATCTTTTTGGGGCATGGCGTTCTCGGTAGTCATATTAAGTGAAGTGATGACTTTTAAAATGATTATAGGTGCTGTTCTAATACTTTTTGCAATAGTTCTTTCTGAAACAAAGTTTGGTTTTTTGAAAAAGGATAAAATAAAGTCCCTAGTTTAGGTTTTTAGAATAATGCGTCTTTCATCAGATAGGATCTTTGGGTTTGTCGTGTTGAGCGGTCTTTTTGTCGCGCTCGGGGTAGTCTTTGTCGTGTTCGAAGGTAGTTTGTCGCGTTCGCAGCAAGTTATGTCTCGTTCAACCAATTATTGGATTTTATTTTCAATTCTACATAAGATTGAATTTAAAACAGGGACGATGATTAGCTAACAGATTTTATGCATTGGAACGAAAGGGCGGGGACTCCAGAGGTGGCCAACAGGATGTTGGTCACGAAGGCGTTGCCACACGATGGGGTACTCTTAGCCTCTGTTCCTTAGTGAGACAGATGAGACTTCACAACGTACGCGCAAGCGGCGGTGACGGCTCATCGCTCATCCCGCGGAAAGCGTCCGCCCAGCAGCGGAAATCCTAGCGGTAAATTTTTTACGACGCATTGTTCCTATATGTCGCAATATTATAGAGCATATTCGTAGCGCTCTAGGATAAGTTATTAAATAGAATAGTGGTGTTTTACTTTATGGCCACCCAAATTTCATTATATGCATTTAGATTTTTCGGATCCGTTTCTATGTAAACTTCAAACGGTTGTATTTCAGTGGGCACATATCCGGAAGAAGGAAACCATTCAGAATAAATACGTTCCCATGTGTTTGCTATAGCCGATGGGAATGGACCCTGTACTTCAAAAACGACCCATTTAGAAGCTGGAAAGTCTATACTTTTTAATTCTTCTGGCACGTCGCCACTATGTTCTGCGGCAACATAATAGTCCATTTTATTTTCTTCTTTATTTACTTCTGCCCAAATACCTAAAAGTCCTTTTGTTTCTCCATTTCTCAACTGTTCTAATTGATCGAAGGTTCCATTTTCGTGAATGGCATTCCAAAAGTTTTGAAATGCTTGTATGCCACCGTTTTCTACTTCGTATGGAAATTCTCGATTCACTCCAATTACTTGAAAAGCTTCTTTTTCAACAATACGATATTGCATTTATTTTGCTCCTCTCCTATAGAATGATTCTCCATATAGCATGTTTCTCTATTTAAATTATATGCGAATTTTACGACTTGCTCCAGTTTTTATAGTGAGTCTCCTTTTATGTATGAAAGTTAGTTTTTAGAGAAAGATAAGGGAGCATTTTAATGAAATCAGAGGAGGTGTAAATCAATGCGTACGATACATCGGATTGCTTTAGTGCTTGTCATAATTGGTGCACTTAACTGGGGGCTAATTGGTTTTTTTAGATATGACTTAATTTCGTCTATATTTGGAGGAGAGACGACAGGTATTTCGAGGTTCATTTATGCACTTGTTGGATTGAGTGGACTAATCTGTTTACCACTTTTATTTGAACCGTCTAGAGATGTCGAAGTAAACAGAGATGTCCGCGGCATTAGAGATGTGAATTACGGAACGGAATTTGGTGAAGAAACGGATTTTACCGATATTAGGGATTATTCCGAGAGAAAAAAGTCTGAGGAAAAGAAATAATTTTGGTATTTAGAAAAAAACTGGCGAGCTGGTATAGGCTCGCCAGTTTTTTTACAGCCAAAATACTGGAAGGTTCCGTTACCACTTTGAATTAGGTGAGGGATCTGTGTTTTCTCTAATATTAAAGGTGTTAGTAATATGAATTTCAATGCCACCTTTGTCTTTATTGACCAAAAATTTCTCTTCAGACTTTTTCTTTTTATCATCATATCCTTTGCTTTTTCTATTTTTGGACTTAGGATATTTCTCTCCTTTCTAAATGTAATACTAGCATTAAAGGAGTCTCTAAATTTTGATTGGCCAACTTGAATAAAAATAATATTGAAAGAGAGGAAAAATAGCAACGTGTGAAGAAGATTAAGAGAGAGGTGCTTCCTGTCAGAATGTACAGAAAATTTTAATAAATCGGAGGGAATAGATTGAAAATTATTGATACCGTTCCACGTTTTCTTCATAATTATGAACCAACTATCAGCTTTCTAAGAAATTACTTTGCGGAATATCCAACTATTTTTGCACATTATTTTCCTCTTCATTGCAAAGACACCGATGAGAGACATACTGAATCGTTAAAGAAATACCCTCAGCAATTTTCTTCAATTCAACAAGTGCATGAAAATATAGTAACAGTTATTGAAGAAATAAGAGCAGAGTATGAAAAGTTGTACGAGATTACTTTTCCTATTGATATAAACTTAATTGTTGGTGGATTTGGATCAAATGCTTTTACCAATCACCAAATAATCCCAGACATAACGTTTGCTTTAGAGAGGTTATCGCCGAAGCTTGATCATTTACGCGTAATTGTTGCACACGAGTTTGGCCACGCAGCGCAAAATATTATTTCCGATCGAGCGGGGATGGCTTGGCCAACCGTTCCCTGGACAAGCTTACTTCTTGGGCTATACCGAGAAGGAGTAGCGACACACTTCTCGCGACAAACAGTTCCAAATGTACATCCTTTTATATACTTTTCCTATAATGATGAAGGGCATGAATGGTTAATTTTCGCAAAACAAAATGCCGAAACTATAAAAAAAGCATTTGCTGATGATTACGAAGTCTTAACACGAGAAGCACTATTTCATGAATGGTTTTCCATCAATGGCGGAAAAAAGTTTGGTTACACTAGATTAGCCTACTTTATAGGGGATATGTTTTTTCAATTCCAAGTGAAGGAAATGGGAGAAATGGAAGCTATAATTGCTTGGAAAAATGAAGACTTTGAAAATCAGGTAAAGCAATGGTTGTTTCAATAAAGGGAAATGTAAAGTCGATTTAGCCTATAACAAATTTAGGAGATTTTAGCTTGTGTTACCTACAAATGGAATATATAAAGGACCGACAGTCAAATGATTGTTCGGCCCCATTATTCAACATGTTATTTCTGTTCTATTTCCTCCACTTTTACGAACTTGAATACGATAAATAAGAGAATGAATCCAAGAACACTTGCCATAATATAACTAATATTGAGATAGTTATTCATAACAAGAGACATAATAGGAGGTCCAGCTGCAACCCCGATAAATCTTGCAGAACTGTAAAAAGAGGAGACAGTTCCTCGTTGTTCTTTTTCTATGTTTTCCGTTATAATCGCATCTAACGCAGGTAGTAATGCACCAATTGCAATCCCTAGTATGCTTGTTACAACTAATAAAAGGATTAATTTTTTACTTGTGAAACCGATAAATATGACACTTGCGGAAGTACCGATTAAACAAGCAATCATCAATTTTTTGATCGTCTTTAATTTTCCTTTAATATTACGGCCTGTAATATAAGATGCAATGCAAAGCAATAAAAGAGGAATGGCTAGAACGAACCCTTTTTTTATACCTTTAATATCATGTGTTTTCTCCAAGTTTTCAGAGAGAAAAAATAACACACCAAATAAAAGTAGCATGGCAAACAGTCCATTTAGAAATACCGTGAACAACCATTTACCTTCCTGCTTGAATGTTTTCTTTAAGTTAGAGAAAAAATCGTTTAATTTAATCGGTTCATCTTTTTCTTTCGGCACCTTTACAAAGAAGAAGACTAATACAATAGAGATCAAGCTAAAAACGGATATAGAAAAGAATGGTAAAAACCACAAAAGGGCAGCAAATACAGATCCGAGAATTGGACTTAATACTTTACCAAACGTATTAGATGTTTCAATAATCCCTAAGCAGGAGCTTGTTTTTTCATCGTCGTCTTTATACAGGTCTCCGACAAGTGGCAATACAATTGGCATAGCACCAGATGCCCCTATTCCTTGTAGAATTCTACCGATTATAATCCATGTAAAAGGGCTCTCCAGTTTCCAGGATGCAAAACCTGCAACGAGACCTCCAATTAATGCAAGAACTAAGCTCGGCAGAATAACCATTTTTCTACCGAAGCGATCAGAAAGATAACCCGCTACTGGTATGAGAAATATAGCAGCAACCGAATAACTAGTAATAATCATACTCGATTGAAAAGAAGTGATTCCAACCTTATTCTCCAGTATCGGTAGAACCGGAATAAGCATGGAATTACCTAGTGTCATAACGAGTGGGATGGAGGCCATACTGATAATACACCAAATACTTACTCTATTCTCGCGATCGTTTATTTTTTCCATATATACACCTCAAATAATCTTTTGATTGTTTTCGATCATTAAAGGTATGTTTTCCTTACGTCTTCTTATTATACTTTTAGTGAAGATGGTTAAAACAGGGAGTGATATGCTTGGATGCCAAAGTAAATTCCGAAACCAATCATAGATAAGGATGAAATTAATGAAACAGTTTTCAAAAAGGAGGTCGATAATACTTTACGGGAACCACTAGATATAATGGACATTACTAAATCTACTAAAGAAATACCTATTAAGATGGTCATGCTATATAAAATAATTTGGAATGATGATAATGCCCCTGCACCTCCTACTAATATAGAGCCATAAATGCCTAACCAAAAAAGAATTGTTAATGGATTTAATAATGCCATTAGTAGACCAGAGAAAAAAGATTGCCTCAGACGGACGGTTTTACGAAATTTGGAGTCCATGGAAACGGTATGTAATGTCAATAAGTTCTCTATTCCGGTATACATTAGTACAAAAAAGCCAAACGACCAAAGAAATGTTTTCATAAAAGGTGAATCAATAAATTGAGCGACACCGAAATACACCATGAGCATGTATATAATGTCAGTTGCAACTGCGCCAAGGCCGAATAACCATGCATGAAAGAATCCGTTTTTAATACCTGTATTTAATAAAGTTGCTTTAACAGGGCCGATCGGTGCTGCTAATGAAACACCTAAAAAGAAGTATGTAAATATTGAATTCATAAAAATAGCCCTCCGTTAAAATGATGTCTTTGCATCATATTCACAGCGGACTAATTGTACAACTTATTTAACTAATTTTTTTGTCTTGTAAAGAAATAACATAATTTATCGTTAGAAAAGGCAAAGAAAATATCCGCATTTGGTGTTTTGCTCGGAGCTGTCCCTCCTGTATTTCTTCAACCAGAAATTGCTCTTGCAGTGGCAATTTAAATACAAACTTATTAGCTGTTAAATAGATTCCTGCATCGGAATTAGTTGTTCCTTTACTTGTTAATAGAAGTTTATCTCCCTGCTGATGCAGTTCTAAAATCCCAATCATCGATGACCAAGGAAGCGGTAATGCAATATTCATATACGTTTTCTCATTAGTTCGGTAGTATGAGTATAGAGCGATAAAGATCACTTCTTTGTCTATTTTTCGTACCCATGCTCTCGTCTTTGTTCGACCATCCTCTATTGCAATTATATCTCCTGTCATTTCCATTTGTTTATTTGAAAATGGAAGGTTGAGTTGTTGTACTTTATTGCTAATGGGTTGATAGATAGCTGCAAACGGCTTAAACCAAGTATGCCAATGGACTTCTGAGAATAGTCTGTACTGTATTGTGTTTTCGTAAAAATCTATAATAGTAGGGGATAGAGTTTTCTTCTCAACGTATATATTCATGTCATCTACAAGCCCATTATAAGTATGTTTCTCCACACTTTTCGTTATAATCTGATCTCCAATCACTCGCTTTCCGCGAATCCTACTAATTGGGAATCGGTAGCCTCTTTCATTCGACGGTGGTGTGAATTTTGACCAACCAACTAAACCACATAAAGCGAATAAAACACAATTGAAAAATCCATGAAAACGTAACATAAAGTCAATGCTTACAGTAACCCTTGCTGCATACAACAATGAAAAAATAATCGTAACACCTAATGCTCCGAATGAAATCAGAACCAAAACTTTCTGTAAAGTACTCGAAAATGGTGATTTAAAAGATAAAAAGATTAAACCGTAAATCCCAATGATATAGAGAAGCACGGAAATAACTTCAAGCCATGGGAGGGAGGTAATACCAATTGCTACGATAATTGGTGATATTAAAATAATCGTACAAACAATTTTGTATAAAGTCGTTTTATATAAACGACCGAGAAAACCAACAAAAACAGGCAATAAAAATGAAGAATAATGGAAGTGTATTCCTGTTAACCATGTGATTAAAGGAGAAAATCCAGTATCAATTTCAGCTATATATGCAAAGAACCACATACCACCGATGAATAAATACATCATCCCAGCATCAATCGCAAATTCCTCTAAATGTACAAAGCCTCGACGTATAAAACGTCCGAACCCATACAAGGCAACAACAAATGTGAAGAGCAAATAGATTGCTGCCAATAATAAATCTAGTTTAGTTTCCGTTGTTATTTGTAAAATAAAAACGGAAGCAAAAGCGGGAATTGCAAAGTAATAATACAATCGAGTCTCTTTTTTAAAGATTAATTGTAAAGTGACTGGTACAAATAAAAGCTGGGCGACAGTTAACATTAACAAATACCACGGACCAACACTAAAAATCGCGGCCGCTACAAATAAAATAATATGTAATAATGCAATTCGTTTAAAAGTCATCGGCTCGGAATTCTCCTTCATATTCAAATAAAGTACCGATTAATAGGTTTGTAATAATGACATGTATAGAAAAAACATCTCTTTCTTCTATATAACACTCGTCTACCCGCACAACACCTTGAAAAATTGTAGGCAGGGGAATTTCAATTAATCCAAGAACAAATCGCTGCTTACCTGATTCAATTCGCAAATGCCCTTTTTCCGAAACGATGAAAATTAGTTCAGAGTAAAACAAACTAGGCTCCCCTAGATAATCCTTTACTACTTTTTTAGTAGCATCTAGGCTCATCAGTGCATTAAAGTATCTTCTCTTTTTAGGAAATTGAAAAGTTCTTTCCCAGTGGACTTGGTTCTCACCATTTACTCCAATTCGAGTTGTATTAGCAATCTTAAATGGAATATTCTCGCCTTGCTCTGGAAATAAAAACTTCCAGCGAGTTCCTAGTAAAAAGAAGGGGAGTAGACATTTAGGTCCTCCACTTATTTTTTTCATAATGCCTGTCGCTTTAAAATGCTTCCCTTCATGGAATGCATATCTCTTTTGAAGCATCGGCTGAAGTTTAGCAAATTGCTCTCCTAATATTTCTTTATATATAGACATTCATTTAACTCCTCATTTCGATCGTTTACAGCTTTTAGCAGACGGAATATCATGGCTCATGAAATATCCAATAATAGAAAGCACAAATAAAGTGACGTTAAACGTTAAAGGATTAAATGGATGACTAACACTAGCTGGCTCTGCAATAATGGCTGATAAGGTGAGCAACGGGAAAAGGATTAACTGTATTTTTAGTAATCTCTTTTTATGATGATAAAGTAACCAAATGAAACCGAAGATTATTTCCGCCATACCAATTGTAGTGACAAGACTAGTTGCTTCGCTTAAAGTTACGGGTAGTAAGCTTTTCGTCATGCTGACTTCTTCTGGATGCATCATCACTAATTTAGGTACTAAACCTTGATATACCCACACAAAGAAGAACAGGAAGGTAATCATCCAATGACTGAAAAATCGACGATACTGTTCAGAAGGTGATACCCCTTTTTCAAGCCACCTTTTTAATACGTCAAAACTTAGTGCAGTCGCCCATCCGATGAGAGGTCGAAAAATAAAACGGTCAAAAAGTTTACCTATCAAACCAAAATTCGTTTCATAGTCGTATTGCGTAAGAAACTTGATCGAATTTTGTTCAGGCGTATATTTCCAGTATCCTTTACCTTCTCGAATAATGGAAATTGTTTGATCCGTCCCAAAGTGCAAGGAAGATGTTCGCGAATCGTCCTTTGCATGAAAACTACCAACACTTTTTCCCCATCCAGCAATATTCAATCCAAATCCTATATTCGTTTTATATTCAAACAACTGCGGCTTCTGTTCTTCTTTTGGTAAATAGGTAATAGAAGAAAAGCGGAGATCCCATTGCTCATGCAGTTCTGGTGTCTGCGTGGCATTCCACAACTTTTCCATTTCTGAATTAATAATTATTTCTATATATATATTGGTTTTCTTTTCATTAGAACACCCCCAATGAAGCTTATCATAAGATGGAGGAGTTTTGGATAATGATGGAGAATAAATAAGTAGGTAAAGCTAGATAATTTGTTGAGAAGGATTGGAGTGTATTTAATATGAGGATAAAAAATCTAGCAAAGGTAGCTATAGTTAAAGCATTTAAAATGGGCATAAGAAATTCAGCGAAAGCAGTAATAATCAAAGATGAAAAATTACTAACCATTAAAATACACGAAAATGGTGGAACATATTATATTCTACCTGGTGGTGGTCAAAAACACGGCGAAAATCTTCAGCAAGCATTAGAAAGGGAGTGTAAAGAAGAGTTAGGTGCGAAAATAGAAATTGGAGAATTGATATTTGTACGTGAATATATAGGAAAAAACCATGAGTTTGCTGCTTACCATTCTCATGCTCATCAAACGGAATTTATGTTTTTATGTAATATTAATCAAGACACATTTAATAAGGGAGCTAGTCCAGACAAGGGCCAAATAGGAACGGAGTGGCTACCAATTAACGAATTGCTAGAACATAATTTATTTCCACAAGCATTAAGGCCACAGCTAATTTCTTATTTTAATAGTGGGAAAGCTCCAACTTATGTAGGGGATATTAATTAAATAGATCTTGAGAAATGAGGTTATATAGTAGTGTTCATTAGTAAGAATTTAAACGATAAGTTCAATCCGGTTATATCCCATGTAAATAATACATATAATTCGGTCGATGGCTCAGGTGCAGCTGTTGTTATTATACATAACGATGAAGTGGTAACAGAGAACTATTGGGGGCATCACTCAAAGGCTCCAGGTGCAAGGCTTGTCCAAGAGGATACACAATTTCATGTTGCTTCCGTGAGAAAGAGTTATATAGGATTCGCTGTTGCTTATGCTGTGCACAACGGCTATTTAGCTTCTATTGATGACAAGGTAATTAACTATTTACCCGAACTTGATGCCACTCTTTTGAATGGAACGACTCTTAGACATTTACTAACTCATACGCATGGATTACGGGAAATTGATGGTGAGATTAGTCGTGAATTTGATTCTGGACAGAGCTGGGCTTATCGTGGGATTAATATATCCCTACTTACGCAAATAGTTAAAGAAACAACTGGTAAAACAGTAAGCCAAATCTTATCTGAACACGTATTTCAACCGATGGGATTCCAAGAAACTGGTTGGTATGGACAACAAAATGACAAGCTTGCTGAAGTAATTAGAGATAATGATGAGCCTTTTTGGAACAGTTATTTAAGTACTGATGGTGATCAGATGAACATGTATGTATCAGCAAGAGATTTAGCAAAATGGGGTTATCTTCACCTCAAGCAGGGCTATATAAAAGGGGAACAAGTAGTAGATAATGAAATATTAAAGTTGGCCACGACTCTTCAAAGTCCTAAAACGATTGATGCTGATCTCCCGCAAAACGGGTTTTTATGGTTTGTGAAAGATTTGCCTGCCCAAAAGACAGAGATTGGAGAACTAGTCCCGAAAGGCTCCTATCAAATTTTAGGCTATACAGGTGCCGCAGTACTAGTCATACCTGAGCATGATATTGTAGCAGTACGAATGTTTAATAGTTTTGGTTCTCCAGACGGCTTCGATTATTTAGAGGATATCCGATCATTTGGAGATACGGTCATGGAGTGCGTGTTAAAGGACAAAAAATAATTGAAATTAGGAGATATTAAAATTGAATATTCAAAAGGCAACATTAAACGATCTTGATGCATTAACCGAACTATTTGATTTGTACAGATTGTTCTACGAGCAAGAATCTGATTTGAAAGGAGCAAAAGAATTCTTACAGGAAAGGTTCATGAATGAAGAGTCGATCGTTTTCATAGCCTATGATGAGCATGATCCTGTTGGTTTTACTCAGCTATTTCCATCATTTTCATCTGTAAGTATGCAAAAGTCATGGGTGTTGAATGATTTATACGTGAAAAAGAGTGCACGAAGAAGAGGAATAGCCGACAAATTAATAAGAAAAGCAATTAGCTTTGCGGAGGAAACTGGTGCAAAAGGAATTTTACTGGAGACAGGCCAACAAAACGTGAATGCACAAAAACTGTATGAGAAAATTGGCTTTATAAGAGAGTCAAGTTACTATTATTATTTTTTGATTTGAGAAATTAAAGTCAGCATTTCATTGGATGTTGGCTTTTACTTTTGTAAAGGGATATGAGACAAGCAATATTGGATAGATAATAGGTAAGACTTAAAACTAATTATTATTGGAGTGGTTTTATAAATGAAAAAGATATTATTCTTTGCTTATCCCCAATATGCAGATTTTGAAATCGCGCATGCTTTATTTTTACTAAAAAAAATTGGTAAATATGCAATTACTACAGTATCCATTGATGGGAGCAATGTAGAAAGTGTTGGAGGACTATGGACAAAAGTAGAAGGAACTTTATCGGATACAAACATCATGGATTTTTCATTAATTCTTATTCCAGGAGGCGACGGAGTTCCCGAGATTTTAAATGAAGAGATTATTACTGATAAGTTAGTAGAAGCATATAATCTATCGATTCCTATTGCCTCCATTTGTGGTTCCGCTGTATTACTAGGTAAAGCAGGTATTCTGGAAGGGCGACAGTTTACATGTAACCAAGGTACCTTTGAAAATAATAAACTTTTCTTTTCCAATTCCATTTATACTGGAAAAGATATAGAAGTTGGTCATCAGATTATTACAGCTAAAGGTACTGCATTTGCCGAGTTTGCAGTGTCTATCGGTAAAATACTTGATCTATTTAAGGATAAAGATCAATATGATTCGCTTTTGAAGTTTTGTAAAGGGATAAGTTCTTGAATTAAAAAACACATGAAAAGAGAAGGGGTGAAATACTAATATGGGCTATAATTGGGAGAATTGTACAGAGGAAGTAAGAGATTTTGTTTATGATTTACTCAATAGAACGAAAGAAATCATAGACAATAGTTTAATAGGCTTTTATATACACGGCTCACTTGCGATGGGCGGATTTAATCCTAAAAGTAGCGATATCGATATATTAGTTGTGACTGCGGAATCTTTATCTGTTCAAACAAAAAGCATGTTGGCAAAACTGTTTTTAGAATGCTCTAATAATCCATTTCCTGCCGAAGTCAGCTTTTTAAATGAAGTACAATTGAAAAATTGGAAGCATCCTCTTCCGTTTGATTTTCATTATAGTGAACATTGGAGAAGACGGTATGAAGAGGAATTGGAAATAGGGACAATGTTGTATTTAAACGACCTACCAACAGAAGACCCGGATTTAGCTGCACATATTACAATTACGAATCATCGAGGAATTCATTTATGGGGAAAAACGATTCAGGAAGTATTTCCTTCCGTACCGAACCCCCATTATATATCTTCTATTATGTATGATTTTGAGGATTGTTTAGAGAATATTGTGCGAGATCCTGTTTATTGTACGTTAAATCTCATAAGGGTTTATTGGTATGCACTGGAAGGGATTATTTCTTCTAAACAAGAGGCTGGCAATTGGGGATTATCTGTTTTACCAAGAGAATTTCATTCGACTATTCGCCAAATTATTTCAGCTTATGAAAGCGATGAGCAGCATCATTATTTTAAATCGAATGATTTAGTTTCTATTAGAGATTATATAAAAAGGCAAGTAGTAGGAAGGGAGAGATATGGGAGAATTTAAAGTTAAGGAGATTAACGATTTGTTGACCGACGATATTTTTCATTTAGTACAGGAAAGCAAAATAGAGGGCTTTCACTTTCTTGATAGGCTAACGAATGATTACAAAGGTGGTACAAATACTTTCAGTGAGCCTGGGGAATTTTTAGTCGGTGCTTACAATAAATACGGGGCACAAGTAGCTGTAGGTGGACTAAATATAGACCCTTTTTCCGATTGTCAAAAAATTGGTCGACTAAGAAGATTTTATGTTGGTAAAGACTATCGAAGAAATGGTATAGGGACTGTTTTGTTAAAGGACATAGTTTCTAAAGCAACGTGCTACTATGATGTGCTAGTGTTGCATACTGATACAATAAAAGCAGACAAGTTTTACACGGCTTTTGGATTTGTTAAAGATTCTAAATATCCTAATACAACACATTTTTTAAATTTGCAGTAACTTTTTAAAGGAGATGGCATGATGAAACAACAATTAGTTAGCCGTACAAATCGAATAGGGTGGAACCAATCAGCGTATCAAGCTTGGACGAATCGGCACGGTTCACCTAAAGAATATGCTAAAAAACTAATGGCAGACCCAACTTCTTCTGTTGCGCACTATTTAAAGTTCATGGGAGATGTGAAGAATAAAAAAGTCGCAAATTTTTTAGGATCAAAGGGAAATAAAGCAGTATCTTTTGCTTTGTTAGGAGCAGAGGTTTGTGTGGTAGATATTTCAGAAGATAATAAGAGATATGCAATAGAGCTGGCTAAAGAAGCAAAAGTGGATATAAAATACATAGTTTCAGATATTTTAGAAGTTCCAGAAGACAGTGGGTTAGTGAACTTTGATTTCGTTCTTTTAGAGTTAGGTGTGTTGCATTACTTTACTGATTTATCACCACTATTCAAAGTAGTTTATGACTCACTTAAACCTGGAGGACAATTTATCTTAAGGGACTATCATCCTTTTGTTTCCAAGTTAGTGAATGTCCAAGAACAGGAAATGATTGCGAATGGCGATTATTTTAGTGAAGCAGTGATCGAAGAGGATGTGGCTTATAGCATTCTATTATCAGAGGAAGATCGAGCTTCTTTACAAAAAGTTACTATTCGAAGATGGACTTTAGGTGAAATTGTTACCGCTATTTCCAATGCAGGATTTCGGATTAATTATCTGGAGGAAGAAGCAGGAGTTAGATGGGCGTTTCCAGCGGATTCACCGGAAGGAATACAGAACAAGATGCCGGGGTTATATACGTTAATTGCGATCAAAGAGGAATGAAAGCACCGTTTCATCCCTCTTTCCGGTTATCTCCCTTTAAACTCAGGTTTTCTTTTTTCGCTAAATGCTTTCAATGCTTCCACTCGATCCTCTGTTGGAATGGTGAGTTCGTATGCTTTGCGTTCGATATGTAGTCCGGTTTGTAAATCGGCATTCATGCCGTGTTTGATGGCAAACTTAGCTTGTTGCAAGGCAATTGGTCCATTAGCAAGCATGAGTGCCGCAAAGCTCTCCGTTTCGGATATTAATGTTTCTCGAGAGGTAACCTTAGTTAATAAGCCATATGCGAATGCTTCATCTGCTTTTAGTCTTTTGGCGGTTAGAATTAGCTCCATTGCTTTTGCTTCTCCGATGAGTCTTGGAAGCCTTTGTGTACCACCAGCTCCAGGAATAATGGCTAAGCTTGTTTCGGTTAATCCTAGCTGAATGTCATCCGCTGCAATTCGGAAATCGCATGCAAGTGCAAGTTCCGTTCCTCCTCCAAATGCATAGCCATTTAGCATAGCAATGGTTGGTTGTGGTAAGTTTTCAATGGCCGAAAATACTTCTCCAATTTTATAAATGTTCCGCTTTACTTGTTGATCGGTCAGTGTTTTTCGTTCTTTTAAGTCCGCTCCAACACTAAACGATTTCTCACCAGCACCCGTGAAAATCACGACACGAATTTCCGGATTAATACGAATCGATTCTGCAATATCCCAAAGCTCTCTTAGCATCTCATAGTTAAATGCATTTAGCGCACTCGGCCTATTTAATGTGACATATGCTATATTGCCATGTTGTTCATAACGAATTAAGTCCATTTTCTCCCTCCATACTATAGAATGATTTCCCCCTACCAAACATATCATTTTTCTAATAGTCTGTCATCTTACGTTAGAAGTAATCAATTACAGCTCACGTAATTGCGTCCAGATTTGAATTGCACTTAGGATTGCGTGATGCAGGTCAGTAAGCCGTTGTCCAAAGGCACCTGCTGAGTCAAGTTAAATTAGATCGATTTTCATTTTCTGATTTGGTACAATTATATTATTGAAATTTTAAGGATTTGAGGTATTCACTTGGACATTTTTGTTGCGAGACAGTCGATTTTTGCTAAAGATGAACATATATTTGCCTATGAATTATTGTATAGAAATGGCCAGGACAATTCATTTCCAACTATATCAGGGGATGAAGCCACATTAGATGTCATAACGCATACTTTTTTAACAATAGGTATTAATGAACTAGCAGGGGATAAATTATGTTTTATTAATTTTACGGAAAATCTATTAGTAAAAGAAGTGTTTTCTAAATTTCCTGCGAATCGAATTGTCGTTGAAATTTTAGAGGACATTCCGATCACGATCGCTTTACTTCAAAAACTTCGAGAAATTAAGTCTCTTGGCTTTTTAATTGCATTAGATGATTTTGTTCTGCAAGAAAATGTCGTTTTATACGATGAACTATTCTCACTTGTTGATTTTATTAAAGTAGATTTTCTATTAAGCACGTTATCGGAACGACAAGCCATTGAACAAATCGTCAAAACCAATTATCCTAACATCGTGTTGTTAGCAGAGAAGGTAGAAACACGCGAACAATTTTATGAAGCAAAAGTAGCTGGCTACGAACTCTTTCAAGGATACTTCTTTGCAAAACCAGAAGTGATTAAAGGAACAGAAATACCAACGAATTTAGCGCAGTATTTTCGGATTATTAACTTGTTGCAAAATAATTCAGTTTCCGTAGAAGAGATTTCGAATGAAATTGAGCGAGATGTATCTCTTTCTTTTAAAGTACTAAAAATGATCAATTCCCCTGCAGTTCGTACAAAATCCAAGGTCCGCTCGATTAAACAAGGAGTGCTCATGCTTGGACTTGAGGAATTGAGTCATTGGTTGTATGTTTTATTACTACGTGAATCGAAAAAGAATCATTCGGGTGATGGAATGGCTCTTATTGAAGCATCGCTATTTCGAGCAAAACTTTGTGAGTTATTAGCAAGGCGTAAATTTTTACAAAATGCTTCTGAGTATTTTTTAGTAGGCATGTTTTCTTTAATAGACACATTATTACATCGACCGATGATCTATTTACTACAAGATTTACCGCTTTCAGATGAAGTCGCAGCAACACTTTCTGGAACTAAAACGGAAATGTCTCCTTTTCTAGAGCTTGCCGTTGCATGCGATGAAGTACGTTGGGACGATATGATAGGTGGATCAGCAAAACTTGGTATTGATCATTCCACATTAAACGCGCTTTATCTAGATGCAAGGCGTTGGGCAACTGAAATTATAGACTAACTACCATGTCTTTTTTTGATTGGTAGTTTTTTTAATTGTATTCAAATAAAGACGCCAAGACATATTAGAAGAGTTTGAGTTAATTCGCATTATAGGTATAGTGCGTCGTAAGAAGTGAAGTGTCCGCTGTGATTTTCACTGCAGGGCGGACGCTTTCCGCCGGGTGAGCGATGAACCATCGCCGACGCTGCGCGTTCACCTGCGATGGTTCATCTGTCTCACTCATCCGGCAGGAGTCGCCGCCCTTCCGCTTCAATCCATGAGAATTTCTTTCTAATTTAGTGTCTGCAGTTCGGAGATGTAAATTGCTCAGGTTCACTGTGTGCTATTTAGTAAACCTAATTAGAAAATGCTGTCTCTACATAAAAGGAATTGGATAAAAGCCTAATTAACTCAACCATTTGTTGGGATAAACCACCTTATTCATCGGCGTCTCATTCCAAGTAAACTTGTTATTTCAAGAATTGGTTGCTTTCCATGACTGATTTATTACCCAAAGTCATTTTCTGGATGCACACATGTGAAAAACTGCATAATATTTAGTCTTAGCGAGTCGGTACTGATAAATAAGCAATTCCTTTTGGATTGGAGCGAAAGGGCGGTGACTCCAGTGGGATAAAGTGAGTCAGGTGAGACTTCACAACGTACGCGCAAGCGGCGGTGAAGGCTCATCGCTCACCCCACGGAAAGCATCCGCCCTGAAGCGGAAATCCCAGAGGACACTTAACAGAGCTTTCTTACGACGCATTATCCCTAAAAAGTACTTGTTCTTAATTGTTGCTTTTCCCTTTAAAAGTTGTATAATGAAATGAGAACAAACGTTCGTTAAAAGGAGAATGCGAAATGCCATTAATATCGGAAGAGGCCATGCCTTATTTAGAAAATATGATTTATCTCCCGATGGTATTAACTATTTTAGAGAAGGATCGAATGAATTTTGAAAGAGGTCCCTTTAAGTTAAAGCGTCCGTATGTAGCTATGGTAGAAGGAGCAGCAAAGCAAGTTCAAAAAGAATTGAAAAAGACACATATTTATATGAAAAGGCATAGTATGAAAGTTCTTCGCGGAGAAGGCGATGATATGTTCACGGAATATGTATTTTTTCATGGAGGCTATGAAGAACATCGTCGTTATCTAAATGTCCGACTCCGCAACCGAGTGGAAGAACTACTCACGATGTATTTGGCGATTGTGGAAAATGCACATTAACCAAATAAATCTTTTTGAAATAGTGGATTGCGAGAAGTGATAAATCCTTTATTTACTAGATGACTCATTCTTTTTAAGAAGTGCATATTTAAAAGGTTGGCAAATCCAACTTGTCGGCTAATTGTATTTGGAGAAGAAGGTACTTGTATCATTTGTCCGTTTGCTAAAACTATCGTGCAACCACCTTCGGAAGGATAAAAAGATTCGATGGCTCCAAGAGAAAACCATGTATTTAAATCAGATTTTGGAGAAAGGATAGGGATTAAAATACAAGGACTCCCAAAGTCGTGTGCGATAAGAATAGGAAGCTTCAAATAATTTCCAATAGCTTCTTTCGATAATTTAGTGGATTGTTGAAACGTAGAGCCGTAATAGGAACAAGAATACCGGACGATATCGTACGGCTTTTTACCTATTATTTTAGATTCACCCGAATAGCTAATAGCTTTTGTGAAAACTTTGTTATTAATTACAATTGGTTGAAGTACAGCGGTGTCAAATGAAACTAGGAAAGATTTTTCGTCTTTTTTATTGAACATATACATTCACTCCTTAGTAAGTTATAACTCGATTATAGTTAAATTTGGAAAAAAATCAAGTAAATATGTCGAATTTTTAAAATTTTTATCATTAATTATAAAATCTTAATTTTCTAAAAATGTTTGCAACTCACGTTGAGCTTTTATATAATGAAAAAAAGGCATCGGGGTGATGGAAATGGACAAACAATATTCATATGCAGATTTTTTAAGAGCAATGGGTCAGCCAGGGAAAGAAAGCTCCGCAGAAAAACTGTTGAACGAAATTTATCTAGATATGTTTTTGAACATTATCCACCGGGAACAAAGTAGTAAACGTTTATTAGAATTGATAGATGAGGCACTTGATCAGAAAGACAAAAAGGCATTTACACAATATGCCAATGCTCTACAACAATTAAATAATCCAAAGTAATGGATATATTAGCCGCTTATGCAGAGCGGCTTTTATTATGCACAAATAATAATGTTAAAAAACATACGTTCGTTTTATTAGTGTTCAAAAAAAGAGTATGTTAAACTGAAATTAATCAATTGGTGGGAGGCTTATGTATGGAACAAATTTTCGATTTGCAAGCTCCGTATGAGCCAGCAGGAGATCAAATAGAAGCAATAAAAGAATTAGTAAAAGGTGTACAAACAGGGAAAAAACATCAAACATTGCTTGGTGCAACAGGTACTGGGAAAACGTTTACGATTTCAAATGTTATTCAACAAACGAACAAGCCAACCCTTATAATGGCACATAACAAAACACTTGCGGGACAGCTGTATAGCGAATTTAAAGAGTTCTTTCCTAATAATGCTGTCGAATACTTTGTTAGTTATTACGACTATTTCCAGCCAGAAGCATATGTACCTCAAACAGATACGTATATTGAAAAAGATTCAAGCATTAACGAAGAAATTGATAAACTTCGACACTCTGCTACATCATCATTATTCGAAAGAAAAGATGTCATTATTATTGCATCAGTTTCTTGTATATACGGACTAGGGAATCCAGAGGAATACAGAGAATTGGTCGTTTCGCTTCGAACAGGAATGGAAATTGAGCGAAATCAGTTGCTTCGGAAACTAGTCGATATCCAATACGAACGAAACGATATGAATTTTACACGAGGAACTTTCCGTGTACGTGGGGATGTTGTCGAAATTTTCCCAGCATCAAGAGATGAAAAATGTCTTCGAGTAGAGTTTTTCGGCGATGAAATCGACAGAATTCGAGAAGTAGACGCTCTGACTGGGGAAATAATGGCAGAACGTGAGCATGTAGCCATATTCCCAGCATCTCACTTCGTTACACGAGAAGAAAAGATGCTACTTGCTATAGAGAATATTGAAAAAGAGTTAGAAGAACAATTAAAGGTACTACGAGATGAAGATAAGTTACTAGAAGCTCAACGGTTGGAGCAAAGGACAAACTATGATTTAGAAATGATGCGGGAAATGGGCTTTTGTTCAGGTATTGAAAACTATTCCCGTCATCTCACTTTACGAGAAGCAGGGGCAACTCCGTATACATTATTAGACTATTTTCCAAAAGACTTTTTATTAGTAGTGGACGAAAGCCATGTTTCATTACCACAAGTTAGAGGAATGTTTAATGGAGACCAAGCGAGGAAATCAGTATTAGTAAACCATGGTTTCCGGTTACCGTCTGCACTTGATAACAGACCACTTACTTTTAGCGAATTTGAAGATCACGTCCATCAAGCAGTATATGTATCAGCAACACCTGGACCTTATGAGCTAGAACATACACCTGAAATGGTTGAACAAATCATTCGCCCGACTGGGTTATTGGATCCGATTATTACATTGAAGCCGATTGAAGGACAAATTGATGATCTGATCAATGAAATACAAGAACGTACGGCGAAAAATGAACGGGTGCTTATAACGACATTAACGAAGAAAATGTCGGAAGATTTAACAGATTATTTAAAAGAGATCGGCATTAAAGTGCAGTATTTACATTCGGAAGTAAAAACATTAGAGCGAATTGAAATAATAAGAGATCTTCGTTTAGGAACATATGATGTCCTTATCGGAATCAACTTGTTAAGGGAAGGGCTTGACCTACCAGAAGTGTCGCTGGTTGCGATTTTAGATGCAGATAAGGAAGGTTTTTTACGTTCGGAGCGTTCATTAATACAAACAATAGGACGTGCAGCGAGAAATTCGAATGGCGAAGTAATAATGTATGCAGATAAAATGACGGACTCCATGCAAAAAGCAATAGATGAAACAAAACGACGTCGTACAATTCAAATGGAATATAATGAAAAGCATGGAATCACTCCGAAAACAATTGAAAAGAAAATTCGAGAAGTTATTCGTGCAACTCAAGTGGCAGAAGAAGAAGCAACTTATGCTCAGCAGTTAACGAGTGGTAAACCTTTAACTAAAGAAGAAAAAGATACACTACTACAAAATTTAGAAAAAGAAATGAAAGATGCTGCTAAAGCACTTAATTTTGAACGTGCGGCACAATTGCGCGATGCAATTCTTGAACTGAAGTTGGAAGGGTGAACCAGGTGAAAAACCAAGAAATTATTATAGAAGGTGCTCGGGCACATAATTTAAAGAACGTCAGCTTAAAAATACCAAGAGACAAGCTTGTTGTTATGACTGGATTGTCGGGATCGGGTAAATCGTCTTTAGCATTCGATACTATCTATGCGGAAGGTCAACGCCGATATGTAGAATCATTATCCGCCTATGCAAGACAATTTTTAGGGCAAATGGATAAACCGGATGTCGACGTCATTGATGGACTTTCGCCAGCTATTTCCATCGACCAAAAGACGACAAGTAAAAATCCAAGATCTACTGTAGCGACTGTTACGGAAATATATGATTATTTACGATTATTATTTGCTCGTGTCGGAAAACCAATATGTCCTACACATGGAATTGAAATATCTTCTCAAACGATTGAACAAATGGTTGATCGACTAAGTGAGTATCCGGAAAGAACGAAAATGCAAGTATTAGCACCAATTGTATCCGGACGTAAAGGGACGCATGTGAAGTTACTGGAAGACATGAAAAAGCAAGGCTATGTACGTGTTCGAATAGATGGAGAAATCACAGATCTAGATGATGATATAAATTTAGATAAAAATAAAAAACATAATATTGAAGTGGTTATAGATAGAATCGTTATGAAAGAGGGGGTCGCAGCAAGGCTGAGCGATTCTTTAGAATCTGCACTTAGACTAGCAGACGGTCGTGTGCTAATTGATGTAATGGAACATGAGGAAATTCTATTTAGTGAACATCATGCTTGTCCGATTTGTGGTTTTTCAATAGGCGAGTTAGAACCAAGAATGTTTTCATTCAACAGTCCATTCGGTGCCTGTACTGATTGTGACGGACTAGGAACGAAATTGGAAGTAGACCCGGAATTAGTTGTACCTGATAAAAGTATGACATTGGAAGAAGGGGCAATTGTTGCATGGCAACCAACGAGCTCCCAATACTATCCAAAATTATTAGAAGCTGTGTGCAAACATTACAAAATCAAAATGAATGTACCAGTCGAAAAATTGCCGATCGATCAGTGGAATAAAATTATGTATGGATCCGGCGAAGATAAGATTCGTTTTCGCTATGAAAATGAATTCGGTCAAGTGCGCGATAATCTAATTCAATTTGAAGGAGTACTCTCTAATATCGAACGCAGATTTAAAGATACGTCCTCTGACTATATTCGCGAGCAAATGGAAAAATATATGGCGCAACATGACTGTCCTACTTGTAAAGGGTATCGCTTAAAAAAAGAAACACTTGCAGTGAAAGTGGACTCGTTACATATCGGTCAAATAACGCAATTTTCAATCGAAGAAGCAAATAAATTCTTTCACCAATTAATATTGTCTGAAAAAGATATGCAAATTGCACGATTAATATTAAGAGAAATTGACGAGCGACTTGGATTCTTAGAAAACGTTGGACTTGATTATTTAACTTTAAATCGTGCATCAGGGACATTATCAGGCGGAGAAGCTCAACGAATTCGTCTTGCTACACAAATAGGTTCAAGGCTAACAGGGGTATTATATATTCTAGATGAACCTTCGATTGGTTTGCATCAGCGTGATAATGATCGATTAATCGACACATTAAAAAATATGCGTGACATTGGGAATACCTTAATCGTTGTAGAGCATGACGAAGACACGATGATGGCTGCGGATTACTTAATCGATATTGGACCTGGTGCTGGAATTCACGGTGGAGAAGTTGTTGCTGCGGGTACACCAGAACAAGTGATGAAAAATAAAAAATCCCTTACTGGCCAATATTTAAGTGGGAAAAAATTTATCCCTCTACCGACAGAGAGAAGAAAGCCTGATGGACGGTATATAAAGATTAAAGGTGCAACTGAAAATAACTTAAAAAATGTCAATGTGGATATTCCATTAGGGGTATTTACAGCAGTAACAGGTGTATCAGGTTCTGGGAAAAGTACATTAGTAAATGAAATTTTATATAAATCGCTTGCTTCCAAACTGAATCGTTCTAAAGTAAAACCGGGAGCAAATAAAAGTGTAGAAGGAATCGACCAGTTAGAAAAAGTAATAGATATCGATCAATCTCCAATTGGGCGTACACCAAGGTCTAATCCAGCAACATATACAGGTGTATTTGATGATATTAGAGATTTATATGCAGCGACAAATGAGGCAAAAGTAAGAGGGTATAAAAAAGGTAGATTTAGTTTTAATGTGAAAGGTGGACGCTGTGAAGCATGCCGCGGAGATGGAATTATTAAAATTGAAATGCACTTTTTACCGGATGTCTATGTCCCTTGTGAAGTATGCCATGGTAAACGGTATAATCGGGAGACCTTAGAAGTACAATACAAAGGGAAAAATATTGCAGAAGTTTTGAAAATGACAGTGGAAGATGGATTAGCATTTTTTGAAAACCATCCAAAAATTAGTCGAAAACTACAAACGATTGTCGATGTTGGACTAGGTTATGTGGAGTTAGGTCAACCAGCAACTACACTTTCAGGAGGAGAAGCACAGCGCGTAAAATTAGCTTCTGAATTGCATAAACGATCCAACGGCAAAACGTTTTATATTTTAGATGAACCAACAACAGGTTTACATGTCGATGATATTTCTCGCTTACTTGTAGTGTTACAACGTCTTGTAGAAAACGGTGATTCAGTACTCGTTATTGAGCATAACTTAGATGTAATCAAAACAGCTGATTATATGATTGATTTAGGTCCTGAAGGTGGAGACAAAGGTGGAACGATAGTTGCGGTTGGACCGCCAGAAAAAATTGTCGAAGCAAAAGATTCTTATACTGGTAAGTACCTAAAACCTATTCTTGAGCGTGATCGAAAACGAATGGATGAAGTTGTTTCAGAAGCTTCTACAAAGAAAAAACCAACCGTTCAATCATAAATGAAACTTTATTCAAGTTTAATCGTATTTTATAGGGTAAGTAACTCGTTTTATATTTTAAACTTATGAGGAGGCCTTCATTATGCAAGAAGAACGTAAACGTATTTTAGATATGGTTGAAAACGGCACGATTACCGCACAGGAAGCATTGGCACTACTAGAGGAACTCGGCAAACAATCAACACCTATTATTTCGTTAGACAAGGAAGAGCCAAAACAACAACGAACCCATGCTCAAAATAAGCACCAAAGCGCCGATTTCATAGAAGATTTAAAACGTGATTTTACGGTAATGGGTGAACGATTTATGCAGTTTATGCAAGGAACTGTAGATAAGATGAAAGAATTCGATTTTGAAATGCCATTTGGTGAACCAGTAATTTTTGAGGAAAGACTAGTCAAAGAACAAGCGTCTTTCGATGATATTTCCGTTAATATAGCGAATGGTAAAATAGAAATTCAGCAGACAGAAGAAGCGTACGCACACGCAACTGTAAAGGTGAAATCTTTCAAAAATTCAACAGAAGATGAAGCGAAAGCACGCTTTGCAGAAGAATTTATCTTTACTACTGAAGGAAACAAATTGCGCGTATACAGTGATATGAAAACAACATCTGTCCAAGTGATGCTATTTGTACCGAAAAAAGCGTATAATTATATTTCGGCGCGATTATTCAATGGAGAATTTTCCGCTAAGAATATGGAAGCAAACTCATTTAAAGTAAAAACAACGAACGGCAAAGTAACATTGGATACCTTGACGTTCAAAAGAGCAGATATAGAAACGGTAAATGGATCCGTACAAGTGCAACAAGTTGTAGGGGATTCGATTGAAGTAGAAACGATGAACGGTCGTATTTATGTAGATGGAAAGCTGAAAGAATTGGAAGGTTCTTCGGTAAGTGGGCATGTCATTTTAACGACAAAAGATAAGCAAGCACGTAAAATCGAAGGTACTGCTGTTGCAGGAAATGTTGAATTGTACGTACCAAAAGATGTATCGTTAAAAGGAGAAACTACTTCTCAATTAGGCAAGATTGATGTGCAACTTTCAGATGTTACGCATATAAATCAATCGGAACAATTGTTGAATAAAAAAGTAGGTTTCACTAAAATAGTGGATTCTGAAGCAGAACCGCTACGAGTATACGGAGATGCAAAAACGGGATCCGTGCTTGTGCGATATACAGTAGATAGTGAATAAACAACAAAAGCTGAAAGGGGCATAACGCACCTTTCAGCTTTTTTTAGGAGAAAGCATATACAATTAGGTTAAAATTCTCCAAATGACATCGGATATGTTACTTTCTAGAGATAATGCGTCTTAAGGAAGTTACCGCTTGGATTTCCGCTGCAGGGCGGACGCTTTCCGCGGGGGAGCGATGAGCCATCACCGACGCTACGCGTACGTTGTGATGTCTCATCTGTCTCACTTTTGGCGTCTGCAGTTAGTCAGAGATTTAAATTTATCAGGTCCACTAAGAAATATTTGTTAAAAGTAATTAGAAATTCTAACTCAAAATAAGTGGAGTATTTACTAGAATAATAATATGGACAATCCCTCCCTAAAGTTGGACAATCACCTCAAATAGATGGACAATCTAGCACGAAAGTTGGACAATCGTATAGAACTTGGACGATCTCTCCCCAAACCTGGACTATCACCTCAAATAGATGGACAATCTAGCACGAAAGTTGGACAATCGTATAGAACTTGGACGATCTCTCCCCAAACCTGGACAATCACCTCAGATAGATGGACAATCTAGCGCTAAAGTTGGACAATCATATAGAATATGGACAATCTCTCCCTACACCTGGACAATCTCCTCAAATAACTTGGACAGCCCTCTCTTCAAGTTCATTTCATGCAATCATTTATTGTTAAATTTTTCCGAATAACTCGTTATTTTAGAAATGATTGCTTTCGATGACCGGTTTTTCCTAGCGTTAACTTCCTTACGACGCAGTATTTCTTGGTTACTTTTGATGACCGATTTACTTTCCAAAGAACGCTAGAAACAATAAAGACAAGGCCTTAAAGGATGTCCAGCAACTTTTTATCCGGTATCCTTTAATAAATAGGAAAGCAAAAGAGAAATGAATACAAAAAGAATGACTAATCATGCTAAAATAAGAACTATGTGTAGCAAGAAGCATGAAAGGAGTGGAGAGATATGCCTCATGTGACGACAAAGGATATAAAAGAAAAGTTCAATCTTTCAATAGTAAGTGGGGAGGAAGGAATTGGACGCCACGTTGCAATTAGCGATATTTCTCGACCAGGAATTGAAATGGCGGGTTACTTCACACATTATCCATCCAATCGTATCCAATTAATGGGGAAAACGGAAATTTCGTTTTTTGCATTATTAACAGGGGAAGAAAAAAGCGAGCGAATGTTGAAATTATGTGCATCTGATACACCGGTAATTATCGTATCGCATGGAATGGAAGTACCAGAGGAATTGATCACGGCTTCTAATGAAAACTCTGTTCCTGTTTTAACGACGAGTATGCCGACTACCAGATTTTCTAGTATGCTAACTAATTTTTTAGAGAGCATGCTTGCCCCTACGACTGCCGTTCATGGAGTGTTAGTAGATATATATGGAGTCGGGATTTTAATCACTGGTAAAAGTGGCGTTGGTAAAAGTGAAACAGCACTAGAATTAGTAAAAAGAGGGCATCGTCTAGTAGCGGATGATTGCGTGGAGATTAGGCAAGAAGGGGAAGATACACTAGTTGGTAGTGCGCCAAAATTAATCGAACATCTTCTGGAAATCCGTGGACTTGGAATTATTGATATTATGACGCTTTTTGGTGCGAGTGCCATTCGAAACTATAAACGAATCACATTAGTAATCGAGCTGGAAATTTGGGATGAGAAAAAAACGTATGATCGGCTAGGATTAGAAGAAGAAAAGATGGAAATTATTAATACAGCTATTACAAAATTAACTGTTCCAGTTCGGCCGGGTCGAAACTTGGCTGTTATTATTGAAGTAGCAGCGATGAATCATCGATTGAAGCGAATGGGCATTAATGCTGCAGAAGATTTTGCGAAACGATTAGACGATGTAATCGGCCAAAATGGGGAATCAAATTACTAATAAGCCAATTGAAGGGAGTTTCATATGAATTTATTACAAGCAATTGATCCGGTAGCTTTTTCATTAGGATCATTAGAAGTGCGTTGGTATGGAGTAATTATCGCATTTGGGATAATAGTAGCTTTTTTAGTGGCACAGAAAGAGATGGTAAAACGTGGATTTCATCCAGATTATTTAACCGATTTACTCATTTGGGCTGTACCAATTGCGATCATTAGTGCTCGTATATATTATGTCATTTTCAAGTGGGATTATTATGGGCAAAATCCGGGCAAAATAATTGAAATTTGGAATGGTGGAATTGCGATTCATGGTGCATTAATTGGTGCATTTTTAACTGCTTATTTCTTTACGAAAAAGAGAGGAACTTCTTTTTGGAAAGTGACGGATATTGTAGCTCCTAGTATTTTAATCGGGCAAACAGTTGGACGCTGGGGGAACTTTATGAACCAAGAAGCGCATGGTGGAGAAGTAGCAAGAAGCTTTTTAGAAAATTTAATGCTCCCAGACTGGATTATTAACCAAATGTATATAAATGGTAAATATTATCATCCGACGTTTTTATATGAATCGGTATGGAATTTAATAGGAGTTATTATATTAATTCTACTTCGTAAAGTGAATTTACGTCGCGGGGAAATGGTCTTGTTTTATTTAGTATGGTATTCTGTGGGGCGCTTCTTTATAGAAGGAATGCGTACAGATAGTCTATACTTAATTGGTGATTTACGACAAGCACAAGTTATTTCATTAGTAACGATTGCAGTTGCCATTATTCTATTTGTATATAGAAGAATGACAGTTAAACCAGTTGTACGATATCAGGATAAGTAAGTGAAAGAAGGGGAATTGTGTGGGGACATTAAAAAGGGGGCTTTTAGCAGGTCTCAAAACAACGTGGACATTAAGTAAAGTAATTTTTCCTATTACTTTACTTGTAGTTATTTTGCAGTATACTCCTGTTCTACCATGGATAATCGATTTCATTTCGCCATTTATGGGTTTGCTTGGACTTAGAGGTGAAGCTGCGATCCCACTTGTTTTAGGGAATGCATTAAATCTTTATGCAGGTATTGCAGGGATTCTTTCCTTAGATCTAACAGTAAAAGAAGTGTTTATATTAGCAGCGATGTTATCTTTTTCACATAATATCTTTATAGAAACAGGCGTTGCACTTCGAGTAGGGGTAAAGCTTTGGGTTGTTTTAGTTGTTCGTTTTGGATTAGCTATTTTATCTGCGGTAATTATAAATTTAGTTTGGCAAGGTGGCGGCGAAATTGCAAAGTATGGTGCAGTCGTTGCTACCGAGAAAATCCCGGATGGTTGGGGTGAAATTATTCTACTTGGCTTGCAAAAAGCGGCTTTTGGCGTTTTACAACTTGCACTTATTGTTATTCCATTAATGATTATTATACAAGTTTTAAAGGACCGTAATTATTTGCAAAAGTTTTCCGAAAAGATTGCTCCATTTACAAAAGTTATTGGTATTCAACCAAATGCTTCTTTGACACTAGTTGCAGGGCTAACGATAGGTCTTGCATATGGTGCTGGTGTTATGATTCAGGCAGTCCAAGAAGATGGAGTAAGTAAAAAGGATGCGACACTTGTCTTTATTTTTTTAGTAGCATGTCATGCAATAGTGGAAGACACGTTAATCTTTCTTCCGTTAGGAGTTCCAATACTGCCTTTATTTTTCGTAAGACTCGTGACAGCGTTTATATTGACGATAATTGTCGCTTACGTGTGGCGTAAATCGGAGCAAAGAAAACATGAGGAAGTGGTTACACTATGAAGGTAAAAGCCTATAAAGCATTATTGTTTGATTTTGATGGAACATTATTAAACACGAATGAGCTTATAATCGAATCTTTTTTACATGTTTTAGGAGAAAAATTTCCTGGGAAATATGATAGAGATAGTGTTTTACCATTTCTCGGACCTACATTAGAAGAAACGTTCCATTCCATTAATCCTGAACTAACGGAATCACTCATAGCCGCTTATCGTGCATGGAATATTCAACACCATGATCAGATGGTTGTACCGTTTGATGGGGTTGTCGACACATTGTACAAATTAAAAGAAGAAGGTTACAAACTAGCGGTCGTATCGACAAAAAGAAGAGTTATGATTGATAGAGGGATTAACCTCATGAAATGCGAGACGTTATTTGACACTATCATTGGATTAGACGATGTAAAAAATGCGAAACCAGATCCTGAGCCAATCGAACTTGCACTTGAACGACTTGGCGTTGGAAAAGAGGATGCATTAATGATCGGTGATAATTTACATGATATTGTAGGTGGGCAAAGAGCTGGTGTAGATACAGCTGCTGTTGCATGGTCCATAAAAGGAGAAGCTTTTTTAGCAACTTACTTACCAACTTATATGATTCATCATATAAGTGAGCTTCTCGAAATTGCCAAAGGTCAAACGGTATGAGGAGAACGGAAAGATACCCTGTAAGTGGTGCGAACTCGTTATGGCATGTTTATGATACAGTTCCTTTTTGGAAAGTAATGAAAAATTTTATCTTCATACAAGCGGCGAGATACTCTCCCTTTTTAAGTTGGAAAAACTTCTTTTATCGTGCATTTCTAAAAATGGAAGTTGGTAAAGAAACGTCTTTTGCGTTGATGGTGATGGTAGATGTCATGTTTCCAGAGCGAATAAAGGTAGGAGACAATACGATTATTGGCTATAACACAACAATATTAGCGCATGAATATTTAATAGATGAGTATCGTATCGGTGATGTGATTATTGGCGACCGCGTGTTGATCGGTGCAAATACAACGATATTACCTGGAGTGACGATTGGGAATGATGCAGTAGTTTCCGCTGCTACACTTGTCAATGCGGACGTTCCAGAAGGCTGCTTTGTCGGTGGAAACCCGATGCGTATTATATATACGAAGGAACAAATGATCGAACGAAATAATAAATAACAAACAAAGCTATTCTTCATAAGGAGGATAGCTTTTTTTATGGCCGAGCGTCGAGCTTCTTCATTTATTCAAGGTAGGAACTTTATTGCGAACTAGAGCGTGCATCTTGCGATTCGTGGACTCAACCTTGCGATTAATCAACTCTCTACTGCGCAAGTACCTTAAGGTGTTGCATATAATTTATTTTTGGGGCTTTCTTAAGCTTAGATACTGATCAGTTAGCAAATTCCGTTGATTGGAGCGGAAATCAACAATATTCTAGTACAAAACCTATTTTTTCTTACTATTCTAAAAGGAACAATCGAATAGATTGACGAAATGAATAATATAGGATAAAATCTATATAATTTAACGTATTAGTACTCTAGCACGATGAAGTAATTTTAGGAGGGATGAAATGGCTAAAATTCAAATGTTCGAGAAACCTCTTGGAATGAGAGATTCATTTCCGGAAGTAAATGAACAAAAAGAATATATACGGTCAACAGCAAGAAACTTTATACGAAACAAAGGATACGATTTTATCAAAACACCATCGGTCGAATACTTTGAAACAATCGGAAAAGCTTCCGCAATTGACGAATCTTCTCTTTTTAAACTAGTAGACAACCAAGGAGAAACACTTGTATTGCGTCCAGACATGACGACTCCTATTGCAAGAATTGCAGCCTCGAAGCTACTAAAAGAAAAAAATCCATTGCGTCTAGCTTATTATGCAAATGTATTCCGAGCACAACAACGAGAAGGTGGCCGACCAGCAGAGTTCGAACAATTAGGACTGGAGTTAATCGGTGATTTCAGTGCATACGGTGACAGTGAAATTATTCATACAGCAGTAGAGCTTGTAAAAACACTTGGTGTGGAGCGTTTTCGAATTACAATTGGACATGCGGGGCTATTAACTGCATTTTTGGCGAATAATACAAACACGACGGAGCAAGTAGACATGTTAAGACAGCTATTAGTAGAAAAAAACTTCGTAGGATTCGAACAAAAATTAGACGATTTAGGCTTATTAGAAGAGCAAAAAGATAATCTTACAAAGCTAATAGATTACACAATTGACTTTAAAGCATTTGAAAACTTCCGACCGTTTTTAACTGATGAACAGCAATACTTAATAGATCAAGTGGAACAGCTAAAAAGCTTATTGGAACTTCAACTAAGTGACCCGTCTATAGTCTCATTCGATTTCTCACTTGCTAGTCATATGAGTTATTACACGGGCATGTTGTTTGAAATTTATGCTGCAGGAAGTGGTTTCCCCATTGGAAATGGCGGCAGATATGATGAATTATTCAAACAGTTCGATGAGCAAGTAGGTGCTACTGGTTTTGGAATACGGGTAGACAGACTGTTAGAAGTTTTACCGAAGAATGTTGTAGAAGAAAAGCGTACACTACTTTTATTTACAGAAGGCGCTTATTTGGAAGCAAATAGGTTAGCGGAGAAAAGAAGAAATAATGCAGAGCGCGTAACACTTCAATATACAGAGAGTGTACATGATTTAGATGCATTTAAACAAAGTTTCGATGAAGTACTAATTGTCTTAGAAGGTGGTTCTTTACGTGAATGAGTTAACAATTGCAATGCCGAAAGGGCGTATCTTTGAAGAAGCATATCAATTATTTGTAGATGCAGGGTTTAATCTACCGCATGAGATTAGCGACTCTAGAAAGTTAATTGTTGAAGCACCAGAGGAAAGAATTCAATTTATATTAGCAAAGCCAATGGATATTCCTGTTTATGTGGAACATGGGGTTGCGGATATTGGTATTGCAGGAAAAGATGTACTATTAGAACAACTACGAGATGTCCATGAATTACTCGATTTGCATATTAGTAATTGCTATATTGCAACAGCAGGGCTCCCTCATACGACGATGAACGAAATAGCCCCAAGAGTAGCGACGAAATATCCGACAATTGCTACGAACTTTTATAAAGAAAAAGGGGAGCAAGTGGAAATTATTGAGCTTAACGGTTCGATTGAGTTAGCACCAATGATTGGACTAGCGGATCGAATTGTGGACATCGTTTCAACCGGTCAAACATTAAAAGAAAATGGTTTAGTGGAATATGAAAAAATTGTAGCGATATCATCCCGTTTAATCGTTAATCCTGTAAGTTACCGAGTAAAAAGTGAACGCATCCGGGAATTCATCGCACAATTAAAAAATGAATTGATAAAAAGGTAGGGAATCCTATGAAGATAGAGAAGCTTACAAATACAATTTCATTGCAACGTTCTGTAGAACAAGCAAACGAAAATCACTTAGAGACGGTACGTGAAGTAATTGAGCAAGTGAAACAAAATGGCGATCAAGCCCTTTTTACATATACAGAAAAATGGGATGGTGCGAAACTATCTTCTTTACAAGTAACAAAAGAAGAAATGGAAGAGGCATACGCTAGATTTGATCCTCAATTGATTGAAGATTTAGAAGAAGCGGCTTCTAATATCCGTGCATTTCACTCACAACAAGCACGACAAAATATAGATTTCCCATTAGCTAAAAACTCGTATATTCAATATAAAATTTCACCACTTGACGCAGTAGGACTATATGTTCCCGGAGGCACTGCTGCGTATCCGTCGTCGGTATTAATGAATGCCATTCCTGCACTTGTAGCTGGTGTGAAGCGAGTAGTCATTGTGTCGCCACCATCAAAAGATGGGAAGCTTCCGGCATCTGTATTAGTAGCTGCTCGTATCGCTGGTGTTTCAGAAATTTATAAGGTTGGAGGAGCGCAAGCGATTGCTGCTCTGGCTTATGGAACGGAAACGATTAAAGCGGTTGATAAAATTACAGGCCCAGGGAATAGCTTCGTGGCGCTTGCGAAAAGAGAAGTGTTTGGAAAAGTTGCGATTGATATGATTGCAGGACCTAGTGAAATAGCGATACTCGCGGATGATACGGCTTATGCAGACGAAGTAGCTTCGGATTTATTGGCACAAGCAGAACATGACCCGTTTGCGTCTTCCGTGTTAGTTACAACGAGTGAGAAACTAGCGGAACAAGTTTCAATAGAAGTGGAAAAACAATTGAAACAACTTCCTAGAGAAGAAATAGCAAGAGCTTCTATTGAAAATTTTGGATGTATTTATATGGCGGAATCATTAGAACAAGCAATTTCTGCCATTAATGAGCTTGCACCAGAGCATTTAGAAATTATGACGGAACATGCAGAAGCAGTGTGCGAGAGAATCAATCATGCTGGCGCTATTTTTATAGGAAGATTTAGTAGCGAACCAGTAGGGGATTATTTCGCAGGTACAAATCATGTATTACCTACAAATAGCACAGCGCGCTTTTCAAGTGGACTTGGTGTAGACGATTTTGTAAAGAAAACGAGTGTTGTCTATTATTCAGAAGAAATGTGGCAAGAACAATATCCAAAAATCGCACGACTTGCAAGATTAGAACAGCTAGAAGGTCATGCACGCTCGGTGGAATCGAGAAGTTGGGATAAGGGGGATTCAAATTGACAAATAAAAGAATGGCTAAAATAGAAAGAATGACAAATGAAACAAAAGTGTGGGTAGAAATAGATTTAGATGGAGAAGGAAAGGCACAGATCGATACAGGTGTTCCTTTTATGGATCATATGCTTGACTTATTTACAAAGCATGGATTGTTTGACGCAACGATTAAAGCGAATGGCGATACGCATATCGATGATCACCATACGACTGAAGATATTGGAATCGTACTAGGTCAAGCAGTAAAAGAAGCTCTAGGGGATAAAAAAAGCATCAAACGATACGGAAATGCATATGTCCCAATGGATGATGCGTTAGCACAAGTAGTAATTGATATTTCAAACCGTCCACATTTAGAATTTCGTGCACAATTTCCTACGCAAAAAGTTGGGAATTTCGATACGGAGCTTGTGCATGAATTTTTATGGAAATTTGCGTTAGAAGCACGTATGAATGTGCACGTTATTGTACACTACGGAGTCAATACCCATCATATGATAGAAGCTATTTTCAAAGCATTGGCTCGCGCAATTGATGATGCAATTACGAAAGACGATCGAGTGAAAGGTGTACCTTCCACAAAGGGATTGCTTACATAATAGGGGGAAAAAACATGACGTCCATTCAAGTCTATCCGGCAATTGATATGAAAGGCGGAAAATGTGTCCGTTTATATCAAGGAGATTATGAGCAAGAAACTATTTATGGTAATTCGCCATTCGATATGGCTAAAAAGTTTGTGGATGAAGGTGCAACTTGGATTCACCTTGTAGATCTAGATGGTGCAAAAGACGGCGAGAAAATTCATGCCAACGAAGTCATTCGAATTGCAAAAGAACTTCCTGTTAGCGTGCAAATAGGTGGTGGCATTCGGTCGAACGAAGATGTCAGTTACTATTTGAATAATGGCGTGACACGTGTCATTATTGGAAGTCTTGCCATAGCTAAACCAGACCTAGTAGCAGAATTGCTAGAACAGTTTGGTGGTGACCGAATCGTAATCGGTCTAGATGCAAAAGACGGCATGGTAGCTACGCATGGGTGGTTGGAGACATCTTCCCAATCGGCTATAGAAGTAGGGCAGTATTTTGCTTCTAAAGGGGCTAAGCATGTTATTTTTACCGATATTGCAACCGATGGAACGCTTCAAGGACCTAATTTAGCAGCAAACAAAGAGCTTGCAGAAGCAACTGGGCTATCTGTCATTGTTTCTGGCGGGATTAGCTCACTAGAAGATTTAGGGGAAGTAGCAAAATTAGCAAAAGATACGACGGTAAGTGGCGTCATTACAGGGAAAGCATTATACAATAACCGTTTCACATTGACTGAAGCATTACAGGAGGTAACCAAATGGTAAAGAAAATTATTCCATGTCTAGATGTGAAAGATGGGCGAGTTGTAAAAGGAATTCAATTCGTCGGTCTGAGAGATGCTGGAGATCCAGCAGAGCTAGCGGCATTCTACGACCAAGAAGGTGCAGATGAACTAGTGTTTTTAGATATTTCTGCGTCTGTTGAAGGTCGGGATACAATGCTAGAAACAGTGAAAAAAACAGCGGCTCAAATTTCCATTCCTTTAATTGTTGGCGGTGGAATTCGTTCGACGGAAAATATGAAGCAGTTATTAGATGCTGGAGCAAGTAAAGTATCTATCAATAGTGCGGCAATTAGCAACCCAACGGTAATAACGGATGGTGCTAAAGCATTTGGGTCTAATAAAATCATTGTTGCCATTGATGTGAAATGGTCGGAAGAAGAACAGGATTGGTTCGTCTATACGCATGGTGGGCAAAAGAAAACGGATTGGAAAGCAGTAGATTGGGCAATAAAAGTAGAGAAGCTTGGAGCAGGGGAAATTTTACTGACAAGCATGGACCGTGACGGAGAAAAAGATGGCTATGACATCGAGATTACGAAACGGGTGAAAGAAGCTGTTTCTATTCCTATTACGGCTAGTGGTGGAGCTGGAAACGTCGAGCATATATTAGCTGCATTTACGGAAGCTAATGCGGATGCAGCTTTAGCAGCCTCCATCTTTCATTTCAAAGAAACGAGCGTAGCCGAAGTGAAAAACTACATACGTGAAAGAGGAGTTGAAGTAAAATGACCAACTTAAAATTTGATGATAATGGACTTATTCCCGTCATTATTCAACATGCCATAACTCGAGAAGTATTAACGCTCGCTTACATGAACGAGGAAGCGTATAACAAGACAGTAGAAACAAAAGAAACATGGTTATTCAGCCGAAGCAGACAAGAATTATGGCATAAAGGAGAAACATCTGGAAACACCCAAACAGTCGTTTCGATACGTACAGACTGTGACTCAGATGCTTTAGTTGTAGAAGTTTTGCCAAGTGGACCAGCTTGCCATACAGGAGAAGCTACTTGTTTCCATAACATTCTAGAGAAATTTGATGAGACAGTTGGTTACAATGTGGTTACTTCCCTCATTAATACAATTGAAGAAAGACAGCAAACAATGCCAGAAGGTGCCTATACAACGTATCTATTTGAAAAAGGCGTAGATAAAATTTGTAAAAAAGTTGGAGAAGAGTCTGCAGAAGTCATTATTGCTTCTAAAAATAATGATGCAGAAGAGTTGAAATGGGAAGCGGCGGATCTTATTTATCACTTGCTCGTACTATTACAAAATCAAAAAGTCAGCTTTTATGATTTGTTACAAGTACTGCAAAAAAGACATGAAGAGAAAGCCGATAAAAAATAATACTTTATGATATACTGAAGAGTATACTAATAAGGAACGTAGAAACGTTCCTTATTATTTTTCGGAGGATTATCTTGAATAAAAAAAGTAAAAAGGTTTTTAAAGAAAACATTATTTCGTTTTTGCCTACGGGCGATTACTACTATAAAAAAGCTTTAGATGAGCTACAAAAAGAAAAATACGAAAAAGCTCATAAATATTTAAAAAGAGCTGTAGATCTAAGCCCTAATGATCCGGCCATTTTAATGCAATATGCCATTTTACAAATGGAATTAGATAAATTTGATTTAGCTCATGAACTTTTGAGAAGTGCATATACGATCGACCCAGGTGACCCTGAAATTGTTTTCTTTTTGGCAGAAGTGAATGCCCACATAGGAAACTTTATGGATGCGAACCGATTTGCCAAAAAATATTTGGAGATGAATATAAACGGAGAATACACAGAAGATGCGATGGAAATCGTTGACTTCACAGAGCAGGAAGACATTGTATCTCTACAAGTGGACGCACCTTCCTCTGAAGCTCTCTTTTTACAGGAAAAATCTCGTCGGTTAATGGAACAAGGGAAATTTCCGGAAGCAGTTGAATTATTAGAGGATATTATTACACAATATCCTGATTTTTGGGCAGCATTTAATAATTTGGCGCTTGCCTATTTTTACATTGGCGAAGAGGAACAAGCAAAAGCGTTACTTCATGAAGTACTAAGGGAAAACAGAGGAAACATTCATGCGCTTTGCAATTTAGCAGTCATTTATTATTATGAAAAAAATCAAGAAGAATTAGATGAAATTACTGCATTTTTAGCGAAAATTAACCCTTATTTCATCGAGCATCGATATAAATTAGGAGCTACATTAGCACTAATAGGTAAATATGATCAAGCATTTAAATGGTTAAGAAGCTTGCAACGGAAAGGTTTTGAAGGAGATCCAGGGTTTTATTTTTGGTTATCTCATTCCGCTTATTTTTCCGGCCATGAAGAAGTTGCGAAAAGTGCTTGGAAGACATTATTAAAATTGGATCCAGAAAAGGCAGGTTTTGAGCCTTGGTTACCACACCTGAAAAATATAGATGAATCGCAGATGGAGAACCAAAAAGAGCTTATTTTAGAAAAGCTACAAGACAAGCATGTGAGTGAGCGGATTTTTGGTTTTTATTTATTGGGGAAATCAGCGCACCGTCAAGAAATTATTTCACATCCAAAATGGATTGTTGTAGAAGAATTGACGACAATGGAAAAATTATTTTTAGCCCATTCTTTAGGGCACTCATTTAACGAAAAATCTGTAGCGGAAAAAGCTTTTTTAAGAGTCATTGCAGCTACAGATTTACTATATGAAAAGCATAAACCTTTGGAACAATCCGCTGCGTTTTTATTTCAAATGTGGTTTGTATTAGTGGAACGTGCATTAAAAAAGGCATATGCCTTTAAAAATCCACGAGCACTTGCAGCTGCAACGGAATATATGTTTGAATCTTCTAGAACAAAAAATGTAACGAAAAAACAGTACGCGGAAGAATACGGGATTACGACTACTACCTTAACGAAATATGTGAATGAACTCATGCAATTTTTGCCATTATTCGACGCATAAGCATAAAAGTTGAAGCAGTTACAAAAATCCTATAGATTGATGGTAGAAGCAATGTAGGAGGAATGTATGATGACTGAAGAAAAAATCTATGATGTGATAATAATAGGAGCAGGTCCTGCTGGGATGACTGCCGCTGTATATACTTCTCGTGCGAATCTTTCTACGTTAATGATTGAACGCGGTATTCCAGGTGGACAAATGGCGAATACAGAAGAGGTCGAAAACTATCCAGGGTTTGAAATGATTTTAGGACCAGAACTTTCGACTAAAATGTTTGAACATGCGAAAAAATTCGGCGCTGAATACGCATATGGAGACGTATCGGAAATCGTAGACGGCGAAGTTTATAAAACGGTTAAAGTGAGCGGAAAAGAATATAAAGCACTTGCGGTTATTATTTCATCCGGTGCTGAGTACAAAAAAATGGGGATTCCTGGCGAAAGCGAGCTTGGCGGACGCGGTGTAAGTTATTGTGCAGTTTGTGATGGTGCATTCTTTAAAGGGAAAAACCTAGTTGTAGTCGGTGGGGGAGATTCCGCTGTTGAAGAAGGTGCATTTTTAACAAAATTTGCGGATAACGTAACGATAGTTCACCGCCGTGATGAGTTGCGTGCACAAAAAATACTACAAGATCGTGCATTTGCAAACGAAAAAATCGACTTTATCTGGAATACAACATTAAAAGAAATTCACGGAAAAGACGGAAAAGTGGGGAGCGTTACATTAGTTTCAACTGAAGATGGTTCTGAAAGAGAATTTGAAACGGATGGAGTTTTTGTATATGTTGGTATGCTTCCATTAACAAAACCATTTTCGAATTTAGGTATTTTAAATGAAAACGGATATATCGTAACGAATGAAAGAATGGAAACAGCTGTACCTGGAATTTTTGGGGCTGGAGATGTGCGTGATAAAATGCTTCGTCAAATTGTTACAGCAACTGGGGACGGAAGTATCGCTGCACAAGCTGTACAACATTATATTGAAAATGTAAAAGAAAAAACGGCAACGAACGCTTAACATTAGTAGTATTTACATACTTGTGTGTTTAGCGCAGCTACTAGGTTCTAATTTATAACTTTATCGTCCGTAACACTAGTCTGAATTTAATTATTTCTTAATCGATTTGTAACCTGCTTGAAACAATTATAGCGTATAGTTAGAAATATAAATTGACCCCCTTTTTATATAAGAAATAGTTGAACAGGCTGTTTCGCGATTTTAATCGTGAAGCAGCCTCTTTTTGTGAAAATTAATGTATAATAATATTATTAACACATGATAGATGTGGAGTGACAATTCGTGCAAAGAATCGCAAATTTACTTATATGCAAAGACGGAGAAGTTCTTTTATTAAAAAAGCCGAGAAGAAACTGGTACGTTGCTCCAGGTGGCAAGATGGAAATAGGGGAATCTATTCTAGTTTCTGCTATTCGAGAGTTTTCCGAGGAAACGAATGCTAAACCTATTGGGGCGCATTTAAAAGGGATTTATACGATGGTAATTGAAGAAAATGGGAAACAAATAGATGAATGGATGTTATTCACGTTTGTTGCCAGAGATTTGGAAGGTACACCATTTCATGAAACAACAGAAGGTATTTTAGAATGGCATCCAGTAGAAGCTTTACACACGCTTCCAATGGCTGAAGGGGATCGAACAAACTTGTTATTTGCTGTGCAAGAAAAAGGAATGCAATATGGAACCTTTGTTTACACGCCTGATTTTTCATTGATAACAGAAACGATTCAGCACTCATCGGAGGGGGAAGTAAACAATGGATAGTACTGCACAAAAGCTGGAAACTGAAGTGGTCATTATTACTGGAATGTCTGGAGCAGGTAAGACTGTTGCGATTCAAAGTTTTGAAGATCTTGGGTATTATTGTATTGATAATTTGCCACCGGAGCTTTTAAGTACATTCATCAAGCTAATGATCGATTCCAATAAACAACCTCGAAATATCGCAGCAGTAATGGATTTACGGGGAGGCGAAATGTTCCACTCTCTAGTCAAATCGGTCAATCAGCTACACGAAGCAACGACTATCACCCCAAAAGTGTTATTTTTAGATGCGAATGATGAAGTGTTAGTAAGAAGATACAAAGAGACTAGACGATCTCACCCCCTAGCTAATTCTGGCCTACCACTAGACGGGATAAAAAGAGAAAGAGAGTTACTTTCCGAACTAAAAGGAAGAGCTCAATTTATTTATAACACATCTACGATGAAACCTCGTGAGTTAAGGGAAAAAATACAAGATGAATTTTCGGCAAAAGGTAGTAAAGTATTTACTGTAAACGTCATGTCTTTTGGGTTTAAACATGGAATCCCTATCGATGCCGATTTAGTATTTGATGTACGTTTTCTTCCCAATCCATACTATATCGAAGAGCTCAAGTTGAAATCAGGACTAGATGAAGAAGTATCTAGTTACGTCCTAAAATGGGCAGATACAAAAACATTAATCGAAAAGCTAACGGATTTGTTTTCGTTTATGATTCCGCAGTATAAGCGAGAGGGTAAAACGCAGCTAGTTATTGCATTTGGTTGTACAGGTGGCCAACACCGGTCCGTTACATTGGCTGAATACTTTGGTACACTATTAACAGCAGAAGATAAAACGGTTATAACGCATCGGGATGTAACGATAAGAAAGGAATGAAGGAATGGAGCGTACAAAACACCGTAAGAAAATAGTTATTATTGGTGGTGGTACGGGACTATCTACATTGCTTCGTGGTTTAAAGAAATTCCCACTCGACATTACAGCAATTGTCACTGTAGCAGATGATGGTGGAAGTTCTGGTCGATTACGGGATGATTATGATATTCCACCACCCGGAGATGTTCGGAATGTGTTAGCGGCATTGTCAGATGTAGAACCTTTAGTGGAAGAAATGTTCCAGTATCGTTTTTCTAAATCGGAAGAATTAAAAGGCCATTCTTTAGGAAATTTAATGCTAGCAGCGTTAACTGAGATTACAGGTGATTTTGCTAATGCGATTAGTGAAATGAGCCGTGTATTAAAGGTTCATGGAAAGGTTCTTCCAGCAGCCAATCAATTAGTGATACTTCATGCACGATTTGAAGATCAAACAATTGTAAGTGGGGAATCAAAAATTCCATCATATGGAAAGAAAATAGAAAAGGTATTTATTTCGCCATCTGACGTGAAACCGTTACCAGAAACTATTAATACGATACGGGAAGCCGATATTATCGCAATTGGACCTGGAAGCCTATATACTAGTATTTTACCTAATTTATTGGTGCAAGGTATAAAAGAGGCAATTATCTGTTCCAAAGCGAAGAAAGTATATATTTGTAATTTAATGACACAGGCTGGGGAAACGAGTGATTATACTGCATTCGATCATGTCAACGCTTTAGTTGATCATGTAGGTGAAAATTTCTTAGATGCAGTTTTAATAAGCAATGAAGAAATCCCTGAAAATGTGCAATATTTATACAAGCAGGAAAAAGCATCTCCTGTCAGAATAGATATAGAGCAACTAGAAACATTAAACTTAGAAGTCGTGAAAAAAGACATTTCCATCGTCCATGGTGGCGCAGTGCGTCATGATGCGATGAAAGTAGCGAAATGGCTCGTAGAATATGCGTAGATGATTACTGTTATAATTACATAATAAGTTATGGTAATCGTTAGCAAGAAAGGGGGAAACGGATTATGTCGTTTGCTTCTGAAACAAAAAAAGAAATGACGCAAGAAGAGTCCAAACCATGTTGTGCAAAAGCCGAACTATCAGCACTTATTCGAATGAACGGATCGCTCTCATTTAGCAATAAAACACTAAGTTTAGACGTGCAAACCGAAAATGCAGCAATCGCTCGAAGATTGTACACATTGATTAAATCATTATATCAGTATCAAGTAGAATTGCTCGTTCGTAAAAAAATGAGATTGAAAAAAAATAATGTTTATATTTGTCGTATCCGTGATGGAGCGAAAGAGTTATTAGAGGATTTACAAATATTGAAAGACCATTTTCAATTTGAATATTCTATTTCAAAAGAATTAGTGAAAAAGAATTGCTGTAAGCGCGCTTATTTAAGAGGTGCTTTTTTAGCTGGAGGATCTGTTAATAATCCGGAAACTTCTTCTTATCATTTAGAAATTTATTCATTATACAAAACACATAGTGATGCATTGGTGGATTTGATGAATGGCTTTGAGTTAAACGCAAAAACAATTGAGCGCAAAAAAGGCTTTGTTGCATATTTAAAGGAAGCAGAAAAAATTTCTGATTTCCTAAGCATTGCTGGTGCCCACAGTGCCTTATTAAAGTTTGAGGACGTCCGTATTATCCGAGATATGCGTAATAGCGTAAACCGTTTAGTTAACTGTGAAACGGCCAATCTAAATAAGACGATTAGCGCGGCTATTCGCCAAGTAGAGAACATACGGTATATAGAAAGTTCAATCGGTCTCGATCAATTACCGGACAAACTACGGGAAATAGCACGTTTACGTGTAGAATATCAAGATGTAACATTAAAAGAGTTAGGTGAGATGGTATCTACTGGAAACGTTAGTAAATCTGGTATTAATCATCGTTTACGGAAAATAGATGAAATCGCAGATGCACTTCGTAGAGGCGAAACAATTTAGTGAAATGGAGCGTATATTGATGACAGAAAAACAAGTGGAAGTGAAATTACCAGCAGGGTTACAAGCAAGACAAGCTGCATTATTTGTTCAAGAGGCAAATCGTTATATTGCGGATGTATATTTAGAAAAAGATGAGAAAAAAGTAAACGCTAAAAGTATTATGGGTATTATGAGCTTAGCAATAAGCAAAGGAATTACTGTAATCTTAAGCGCGGAAGGTTCTGACGAAGAAGAAGCGGTAGAAACATTAGCGAAATTTATCTCCAATGAAGCATAAGAAGAAAGGGCTATCCCAGTATGTCAATTTTGACTAGGGGGTAGCTCTTTTTGTAGCTTAGTCATCCATAAAAAAATGTTATGTAACTGACTTTCCCTCAATCATATAGGTAAGCCACTTTCTATAAATTAACACATTATAGGGATAGAAATTCTAACTCAAAATAAGTGGAGTATTTACTAGAATAATAACTTGGACAATCTAGCACGAAGGTTGGACAATCATATAGAACATGGACAATCTAGCGCTAAAGTTGGACAATCGTATAGAACTTGGACGATCTCTCCCCAAACCTGGACAATCTTCCCAAATAGCTGGACAATCTAGCGCTAAAGTTGGACAATCGTATAGAACTAGGACGATCTCTCCCCGAACCTGGACAATCTTCTTAAATAGATGGACAATCTAGCGCTAAAGTTGGACAATCTCTCCCCAAACCTGGACAATCTTCTCAAATAGCTGGACGATCTCTCCCCAAACTTGGACAATCTTCTCAAACAACTTGGACTGGCCTCTCTCCAAGTTCGTTTCATGCAATCATTTATTGGGATGATATCGCATATTTATTGTTAACTCTTTCCAAATTAACTCGTTCTTTTTAGAAATGATTGCTTTCGATGACCGGTTTTTCCTAGCGTTAAATTCCTTACGACGCAGTATTTCTATATTGCGAATCCATCCTTTATAAGGGTAGTTTGTTTCAATTGTTTCGTTCAAGTGGCATTGCGTTTGGTTTAGGTTTATTTTAAAAAAAAATACCCAAGGAAAGTGAATTTTCCTTGGGTAACATAATTATTATGCTTTTTTCATTTCGCTGCGCTCGATAATATGATCGATTAAACCATATTCTTTTGCACGTTCAGCAGTCATGAAGTTATCGCGATCTGTATCTCTTGAAACGATTTCAATCGGTTGGCCAGTGCGCTCTGCCATAATATTGTTTAACTTGTCGCGTAAGAACAGAATACGTTTTGCAGCAATTTCGATTTCTGTTGCTTGCCCTTGTGCTCCACCAAGTGGTTGGTGAATCATTACTTCTGCGTTAGGAAGTGCATAGCGTTTTCCTTTTGTTCCAGCTGTAAGAAGGAATGCTCCCATAGAAGCAGCCATACCAATACAAATTGTTTGTACATCTGGTTTGATGAACTGCATTGTATCGTAGATTGCCATACCAGCTGTGATGCTTCCACCTGGACTATTGATATAGATAGAAATATCTTTGTCTGGATCTTCTGCTTCTAAAAATAGAAGCTGAGCCACGATGGAGTTCGCTACATTGTCATCAATGCCACTTCCAAGCATAATGATACGGTCTTTTAATAATCGTGAATAAATATCATATGCACGTTCTCCACGATTTGTTTGTTCAATTACTGTAGGAATTAAATTCATCCTGTTTGCCTCCTTCAAAGGTGGTATTGTAAGTTGATTACTGAAAAGTATATCTCAGTTGTAACTTTATCATACACATTAAGGTCAAGGAAGGTCAAATATTAAGCACTAAAAACTTAGGTTGAATTATTTACAAATCATTTGTATAATAGATTAGTCGCTTGCCTCCGTAGTTTAATGGATATGACGTAAGATTCCGGTTCTTGAGATGGGGGTTCGATTCCCTCCGGGGGCGTAATATAAGGTAATTCAATGTTAAGCTGAAATTATAGGGAAAACACGCTAAAACGATATTGCAACGTTTCGGCGTGTTTTTTGTTGTTCAATGAATCGACAAGAACGTTTCGCTTGTTATCTCCATAATATAAGGTAATAATGAAAGAAAGAGGCGTTATAAGGGAGTTTTTAACTTCATTCAGCAAACAATAACTTCTGAATGAAGTTAAAGCCTCCGGCGAATTTCGAAAAAGTGGATAGGGAGTTTTGCGGTATATGGATGTTGTAACGGAGTTTTTTCAAAAAAAAGGAGTAAAACGAGTTTTAATTTTTGCTTTTATTGTTTTCATACTTTATAGCATGAGGAGTATGATGAATCTAATCTTATTGACTTTTATTTTCACGTTTCTGATGGATCGCCTCATAGAATTTGTAGTCAAATACATACGATTAAACCGAAAAACCCTTGTTATCATTTTGTATTCACTAATTGTCGGACTACTGACCTTAGGCATCGTGAAATACTTACCTATTATTACGGTGCAAATCAGCCAACTTGCTAAGCAAATTACTGCTTTTTATACACAGCCACATGAAAATGTGTTAATTGGTTATATAGAAATGATTATTTCTAAAAATCAGCTTACTGCTTATTTAGAAAATGGGTTCTCCTTTTTACTGAAATATTTTACAGGTATTAGTAAAACGAGCATTCAAGTCATGATTGCTTTAATTTTGAGCTTGTTTTTCTTGCTAGAAAAACCACGGTTAAAAGAATTCACAAGTAAGTTTAAATATAGTAAGATTGCCCCTTTTTATTATGAGGTTGAATATTTTGCATCAAAGTTTACTCGCACTTTCGGAAAAGTAATTGAAGCACAATTCATTATTGCAATCGTCAATACTATTTTGACCGTAATTGCTTTAAGCATATTGGGATTTCCACAAATATTTGGGTTGGCAATTTTGATTTTCTTTTTAGGACTTATTCCGGTTGCAGGGGTAATTATATCGCTCATTCCATTAGTCTTAATCGCTTTTACAATTGGGGGAGTCCTAAAAGTAGCCTATGTAGTAGTGGCAATTTTGATCATCCATGCAATTGAAGCGTATATTTTAAATCCAAAGCTAATGTCTTCCAAAACGGATTTACCCGTTTTTTATACGTTTATCGTTCTTATTTTTTCGGAAAGCTTCTTTGGTGTTTGGGGATTGATCGTTGGGATTCCGATTTTCGTTTTCCTGCTTGATGTACTTGAAGTGACGAATAAGGAAACGATAAGTCCACCGCACGATCGAAAGAACGGATAAGTATAATTTAAGCACCCTTTTCTAATTTGAAAAGGGTGTTTTTGAAACCAATTAAGCTTTTTTTCGTATACATAGTATGTTTTACTTTTTAGTTTTAAGGAAAATTAACACTATACTTAGTTAGAGGTGAATGAGATGAAAAAAATTTTAGGACCTTTAGTAATAATCGTCGTGATTATCGCCATTTTTGCGGCAATACTAATACCTAGCTACAATGGATTTGTAAATGGGGAAGAAGATGTAAATAAAGCGTATGCGCAAGTAGAAAACCAATTACAACGCCGAATGGATTTGATTCCAAACCTTGTGAATACAGTAAAAGGATTTGCATCACATGAAAAAGAAGTGCTAACGAATATTGCGGACGCTCGTTCTAAATTAGCGGGGGCGAATACACCAGAAGAACAAGCAGCTGCAAATGATCAATTATCTGGTGCATTAAGTAGGTTACTAGTTGTTGTAGAAAATTACCCAGAATTAAAAGCTGATGCAAACTTCCGCCAATTGATGGATGAGCTGGCAGGAACAGAAAATCGCTTATCAGTAGCGAGACAGGACTATAATGGAATCGTTTCAGATTATAATAAAAAAGTAAAACGTATGCCCGGAAGTATTATCGCTTCTATCTTTGGCTTCGATGAAAAAGAATATTTTAAAGCCGATGCAAATGCAAAAGAAGCCCCAATTGTTGATTTTGAAGGAGCTGGGAAGTAATGAGTAAAGTTGCGCGTTTGCTCATAACTGCGCTACTTTTATTTATTTCCATTCCAATGGTAGCTGCAGCAGCATCCGATATTCCAAAGCCGATATCTGGAGAATTGTATGTACAAGATTATGAAGGCTTTTTATCAAATGAAACAGAGCAAAAAGTAGAACAATTAGGCAAAAAACTAGATGACGCAACAGGTGCACAAATTGTTGTGATGATTATCAATTCTTTGAATGGGCAAGATGTTAATCAGTTTAGTGTAGATGTCATCCGAGAATTTGGAATTGGGAATAAAGAAAAAAATAATGGTGTTTTATTTGTTATTGAAACGGATCCGACAAAAGAAGGGAATCGCGACATAGCGATTACAGTTGGATATGGTTTAGAAGGTGCGTTGCCTGATGGGAAAATAGGTCGAATTATTGATGAATATACGATGCCTTTCTTAGAACGGGGCGATATAGATGATGCGGTACTTTCCACATACCAAGTGCTATACAATGAAGTTGCAACAGAATACGGCTGGGACGGGGAACTTGTAGAACCAAAAGATCCAGCAGCATCCGGTGAAGGTTTTTCGTTATCGACTATTATTATCATAATCGTCGTCATTTATTTAATTTACACCATAATGTCTGGCGGCGGTGGTGGTGGCGGAAGACCCGGCTCTGGTAGAAGACGTTCGAGTACAAGAATGTATGGACCAGGGAGTTTCGGAGGTGGCTTTGGCGGCTTCGGAGGCGGAAGTGGTGGAAAAGGTTCTGGTGGAGGTTTCGGCGGATTCGGTGGAGGTAGTTCCGGAGGCGGCGGAGCAGGACGGAAATGGTAAAGTATTAATGGAAAAGTCCTGCAATAGGGCTTTTTAACAATTTTTATTTATGTGATTCTTTCGATTCCTTGATAACATAATAAAGAAGTATTGAATGGGGGATTTGGGAATGAAACTAGTAGAGATCAACAAGGATAACTGGCTACGAACGGTTCTTTTGACGACTAATGAGGATGGAAAGGCGACTGTAATAGAAAAATTCGTAGCTTCCAATGCGCTATCGATTGTGCAATCGATTTACGAAACTGGATGGATTGTTAGAGGCATTGAGGTAGATGACAAGACGATTGGCTTCACGATGTATGGGTTAGATGAAGATACTAAGAATTACTGGATATGTCGATTAATGATTGATCATACCAGTCAGGGGAAAGGCTATGGCAGAGAGGCTATTCAGTTGATTTTGGACGATATGAAACAGTTAGAAGGTTGTGAGACAATCTATCTATCAACGGAGCCAGACAATGAAGTAGCTATCAAGCTATACGAAAGTTTCGGATTCCAAAAAACAGGCAACATCAATGAAGGGGAAGCAGAGTTTGTACTGAAATTATAAGCGTAGGCTCTTCTTTTTTTGAAGTGAAACTTAGCATGAATACGTTCTCAACTAGAAAAAAAACCAACAATCAGTTGGTTTTTTTGATTATCAATTTTCAGCGAATTCATTTAGCATCAGCTTGATTTTTTCATATAGCATGATATGTCGTTCTGTAGTGATGTCACCAAGAAGTCCTAAATCAGATCCTGGAGCGAACATCAGTACTCCATCCTCGTATAATGTAATAGTATATAAAGTTGTTTCCTTATCTGCTGCGTTTGTTAGGTAAATTTGATAATTATCAATTTGTGGAAGAACTTCGGCCCTCTCATCGCTTTCTTGCTCTGTTGCTTCTTTGATAGGAAGGTGGTCAAAAGTTCTTAGAATAGAGTTTATTTTCTTTTTAACCGATGTACATCCCGAGTCATGTTGTACTCCACTGCCTTGTTGATCAACCATGCGACCATTGAAGCAAAGCGTATCAAAGGTAACATCAATCGATGGTGTTCTTACATCCCCGACAAATGCGCTAAAATTCTCTATTTTCTCTTGAAGTTCTATTCCTCCACCACCTTTAACACCATTATAACTCCCTATTTTTCCAGGCTCTGATGTAGAAAAGATAAATTCTTCTCTCAAAGTATGAAAAACTTTTTGTCCTTGGCTATTCGTTAAGGACACTTCTATTATGGGGCGATAGATAGTTGGGTGATCTTTCTCCTGTTCAATTTGGACGTTCTCTAAATGCATCTCTAAATCATTATTTAATAGAGAATGATTATATTTGAACACCATATTCGTACTGATCGCTTTTGTCACCATGTTCTCTGTAAAGTATTTACCAAAAGTGGCTGGATAATAATTCATAAAATCTTTGTATTCGTTTGATTCTAGAAGTTGATCATACTCCTCTTGGTTATTCGCTTCCGTTTCGTTTTGGAGATTCATCCAATCATTTATTAAACGCGAAAGCTCCATGTCTGGTCCATTGAATTCTCTCTCTAACACTGCTCTTATTACTTCTTCATTAGAAAGAGGTCCAGCCGTTTTCTCTGTCTCCGAAGGATTCGAAAAAGTAATAAATAGAAAAGAGGCGATTGCTACAATTGCTATTGAAATAAATGCAGGAAATATGTTGCGTTTTCTCTTTGCTTCTATTTTACCTTTTAAGGCTAGCCATGTATTATGCTTTGCTTTATCCGAACGCTTCACATGTTTCATTTCCTCAAAAAGCTTATCGAATTCTTTTGATGGTTCCATTTGCATGACCTCCTTTCTCATGGAATTCCTTTTTTAGTGCCTCAAGTGCTCGTGTCATTTTCATCTTCACCTTTGCCTCAGTCCAGCCAAGTATATAGGCTGTTTCTTTAATCGAACATTCTTGTACTTTGCGTAGGAGCAATACTTCCTGATAGTCTTTTTTTAGTTTACTTAAGGAATCATACATTCTAGCAAGCTGCTCCTTTTGTTCAAATTGACTGTCTGGTGATAATGTATTTGTTTCTATATCATGTTCTTTATCAAAAGTGAAAAATTGGATGACTCTTTTCCTTCGAAAATAATCATAGGTCACATTGCGTGCTATTTTTAATAGCCAAGTGGCAACTGAAGCCTGCTTATTAAAGGATTCTAGCCCTCTATATGCTTTATAAAATGTTTCTTGCGTAAGATCTTCAGCACATTCTCTATGACGGACAAGAAAGTATATATAACTATATACTCTATCGCTGTACTCTTTGTATAACTGTTCCATTTCCATCTGCTGACCTCCCCTTATTGCTATAGACGAAGGAACGAATAAAAAGTATCGCTTTTATTTTAACCTTTTAAAGGAATAACAGCTTCAAAAAGACTATAATAAACATGTATCAAATGATTTTTTGGGGGATGATATACAATGATTGTCCGTTTCTACACAAGACCAGGCTGTCATTTATGTGAGGATGCCAGAATAGTTCTGAAGCTAGTTCAAGACGATGTTGCATTTGAAATAAAAGAGTTTAACATCGAAGAAGATGATAAACTTCATGAAAAATATATGCTAATGATTCCTGTAGTCGAATTTGAAAATGAAATTATTCAATATGGCCAAATAGATTACGTTACCATTCTGGATGCATTACTTACATAATGCTCCAGACTTTTTTTATGTTTCTGCGAATCGCAAGATCACCTCTCTAAATCGCAAAATAGGCATCCTGGACAACATATAATCACAAAATAATGCACAAAGATTGCCAATTTGCATAATATATAATATGATTATTTATAGAAATTCACTTTTTTTTTAACTAAGTGGGACATTTTTTAACTAAGTGGGACAAAAACGTCATAACCGATGAGGAAGTGAAATATGGAATCATTGCTCACTGCTCAGCTAAAGCTAATACCAGAAATGAGTGAGTTGTTACAAAAGAGGTATCGAATACTTCAAACAATTCAACTTGCTAAAGGGATTGGCAGGCGAGTTTTAGGAGAACAATTAGGTTTGTCAGAAAGAGATACTCGAAAAGAGTTAGATACATTGAGAAACCAAGGTTTAATCGATATTTCAAGAGACGGTGCGGCAATTACTCCGGAAGGAACCAAACTATTAGTAGAACTGAAAGAAGTAGTTCGAGAATGGTCAGGTAGGTTGCAGCTGGAAAGACAACTTTCACAGCATTTACACATTAAAGAAGTAATTATTGTACCTGGAAATGTAGATACTAATACGAATGCGACTATGCTTTTATCACAAGAAGCAGCGAAGTATTTGGAAAGCATTTTGACGGACGAAAAAATAGTCGCCGTTACGGGCGGTTCTACTATTGCCTCTATTACTAATTTTGTACAAGTAACAACGAAGTGGAAACAATTATTGTTTATCGCTGCTCGAGGCGGTGTTGGTAAAGACGTGTCATTTCAAGCAAATACCATTGCATCCCTTTTTGCGGGTAAAATGAATGGCTCTTACCGGACCTTATATATGCCGGATAGTTTGAGTGAAGAAGCGTACACTACGATGAAGAAAGAGCCTTTCATTCAAGAAATGATGGATTTTTACGAGAGAACGAATATTGTTATTCACGGCATTGGCGATGCAGAAGAAATGGCGCGCAGAAGAAACTCAAGTGAGCAAGAAATTGAGCGTCTAAAAGAAGCAGGTTCTGTTAGTGAAGCATTTGGGTATTATTTTAATGAACAAGGTGAAGCAGTTCACCGAATTCGAACGATAGGCATTCAGTTAAAACAGTTACAACATATAGAGCATTTACTAGCGGTTGCTGGTGGAGCCAAAAAAGCAAAAGCATTATTGTCGTATTTTAAACAAGCACCTGAGCAAACAGTTTTAGTAACAGATGAAGGTGCCGCAAATGAAATGATGAATATAATCTCGCAAAACAACTAGGAGGAATATAACATGACAGTAAAATTAGCGATTAATGGATTTGGACGTATTGGACGTAAAGTTTTTAGAGAAGCATTAGAAAAAAGTGAAATAGAAGTAGTTGCAATCAACGACTTAACGGATGCTGCAATGCTTGCACATCTATTGAAATATGATTCTGTGCACGGAATTTTAAATGCAGAAGTGTCTTCAGAGGGAGATTACTTAGTTGTAAATGGTAAAAACATTCGAGTACTTGCGGAAAAAGACCCTGCAGCACTTCCATGGAAAGAGCTAGAAATAGATATCGTAATTGAATCTACAGGAATATTCAGCACAACTGAAAAAGCTGGGAAACATCTTGAAGCAGGAGCTAAAAAAGTAATTTTATCTCAACCTGCTAAAGACGATATGCCTACCTTTGTTGTAGGGGTAAATGCGGATAAATATGATCCAGCAACGAATCATATCATTTCTAATGCGTCTTGTACGACAAACTGTTTATCTCCACTTGCAAAAGTGTTACAAGACAAATTCGGTATTAAACGTGGAATGATGACAACTGTTCACTCATACACAAACGACCAACGTATTTTAGATTTACCACATAGTGACTACCGTCGTGCTCGTGCAGCAGCAGAATCAATGATTCCAACTACAACAGGAGCAGCATCTGCAGTTGCGAAAGTACTTCCTGAATTAAAAGGAAAATTAGATGGTATGGCAATCCGCGTACCAACACCAAATGTTTCTTTAGTAGACTTTGTGGCTGAGTTAGATAAAGAAGTAACAGTAGAAGAGATAAATGCAGCACTAAAACAAGCTTCTGAAAATGAATTAAAAGGAATTCTTGCTTTCAACGAGCTTCCACTAGTGTCCATTGACTATAATGGAAATACTGCATCATCTACAGTAGATGGATTATCTACGATGGTGCTTGGAGATAATATGGTGAAAGTATTATCTTGGTACGATAACGAATCAGGATACTCTGCTCGTTGTATCGACCTTGCATTACTTATGGCTTCGCGTGGACTTTAATTTGTAAGTGATAACCTCTATAATATAAGAGGGTAAAAGGAGCAAGGGTTACCCTTTGCTCCTTTATTTTTATTTAATTCAACAGTGATTTGAACCTCTGTTGAATTAAATAAAAGCCTCCAGCGGATGCCATGAATTTAGCGAGCAGGCTCGATAAAAATCTAGGCGAAAATACGCCGAGGTGAATTTGATTACTTATGTACATAACAAGGGGGCTTATTCCATGAAGGAAAAACAATCATTAAGCGATGTAACTTTACAAGGAAAGCGTGTGTTTTGTCGAGTAGACTTTAACGTACCGATGGAAGATGGAGCTATTACAGACGATACTCGTATTCGTGCAGCGTTACCGACGATTAACTATTTAATCGAACAAGGTGCGAAAGTAATTCTAGCTAGTCATATGGGACGCCCAAAAGGGGAAGTAAAAGAAGAGCTACGTTTGACAAAAGTAGGAGAGCATTTAGCGACACTGTTGAATAAGCCTGTCACAAAATTAGATGAATCAATTGGTGAAGCAGTAGCACAAACTGTTTCTGATATGAAAAATGGAGAAGTCGTATTATTAGAAAATGTCCGCTTCCATGCAGGGGAAGAAAAAAATGATCCGGAACTTGCAAAAGCATTTGCAGCTCTTGCAGATGTATACGTCAATGATGCATTTGGTGCCGCACACCGTGCACATGCAACAACTGAAGGTATTGCAAAATTACTACCAGCTGTATCTGGCTTATTAATGGAAAAAGAGTTAGACGTTTTAGGAAAAGCATTATCGAATCCGGAACGCCCGTTTACAGCCATAATCGGTGGAGCGAAAGTAAAAGATAAGATTGGCGTTATCGATCATTTATTAAATAAAGTAGATAATATTATAATCGGTGGGGGCTTATCGTATACCTTCTCGAAAGCACAAGGAAATGATATTGGAACGTCCCTTTTAGAAGAAGATAAAATCGAATTAGCAAAAGAATTTATCGAAAAAGCGAAAGAAAAAGGTGTTTCTTTCTACTTGCCAATAGATGTTGTCGTAGCGGATGAGTTTTCAAAAGATGCGAACACAAAAGTAGTAGATATCGATCAAATACCTTCTGATTGGATGGGGTTAGATATCGGACCAAAAACCGCTGCTTTATATGCGGATGTCATTAAAAATAGTAAGCTTATCATTTGGAATGGACCGATGGGTGTATTTGAAATGGCTGCTTTTGCAAATGGTACAAAAGGTGTTGCAAATGCAATGGCTGAAACTACTGGTTATACGATTATCGGTGGTGGAGATTCTGCTGCTGCTGTTGAAAAATTCGATGTTGCCGATAAAATGGATCATATTTCAACTGGTGGAGGAGCTTCTCTAGAGTTCATGGAAGGAAAAGACTTACCAGGCGTATCCGCTTTAAACGATAAGTAATGGAGGAGAATTTGTATGCGTAAACCTATACTAGCTGGAAACTGGAAAATGTATAAAACAGTTTCAGAAGCGAAAGATTTTGTGGAACAATTAAAAGAAAAGCAAATTGATAGCAGCAAAGTGGACACGGTTATTTGTGCACCAGCACTCTTTTTAGATCAACTAGTGCAAGCGACCAACGATTCCTTTATCGGGGTTGGTGCCCAAACAATGCATGAAGTAAAAGAAGGTGCATTTACCGGAGAAGTAAGCGGACATCAACTTCAAGATCTTGGTGTTAGGTACGTTGTAATTGGGCATTCCGAAAGACGTCAATATTTCAATGAAACAGATGAATCTGTTCATCAAAAAGTAAAAGCTGCGTTTGAATATAACCTAACTCCTATTATTTGTGTAGGGGAAACATTAGAACAACGTGAGCAAAATGAAACCGTAAATATCGTCTCTGCACAAGTAATGGCTGCTTTAGAAGGACTTTCAGAAGAAAATGTGGAAGCTTCCATTATTGCTTATGAGCCAATTTGGGCAATCGGCACTGGTAAAACAGCTACTGCTGACGATGCAAATGATGTATGCCAAGCGATTCGTGAAACGATTCTCGATGGATTTGGGGAAGAAGTGGCAAGCAAAGTACGTATTCAATACGGTGGTAGTGTGAAACCAGAAAATATTGAAGAGTTGCTTTCGAAAGAGCATATTGATGGTGCTTTAGTAGGGGGAGCAAGTTTACAAGTAGATTCTTTCGTAAAATTATTGGAGGCTGGACAAAATGCCTAAAAGTCCAGTAGCTTTAATCATTTTAGATGGATTCGGACTACGCCATGAATCGTTCGGAAATGCGGTAGCACAAGCAAACAAACCAAATTATGATCGTTATTGGAAAGACTATGCCAATGCTACATTAATCGCATCTGGTGAAGCAGTAGGGTTACCAGAAGGACAAATGGGGAATTCCGAAGTTGGACATTTGAATATTGGAGCGGGAAGAATTGTCTACCAAAACTTAACGCGCATTCATAAGTCTATTCGAGATGGCGAATTCTTTTTAGAGCAGAAGCTTTTAGCCGCGATAGAGCATGTGAAACAAACGGGTGGTAAGTTGCATTTAATGGGACTATTATCTGATGGTGGCGTTCACAGTCACTACTCGCATTTATTTGCTTTATTGAAGCTAGCAAAAGCGCAAGGGCTACAAGACGTATTCGTTCACGGCTTTTTAGACGGTCGAGATGTAGGACCTCAAACGGCTGTTGGTTTTGTTGAAGAAACCGAAAAGCAAATGAAAGAAATCGGCGTCGGAAAGTTTGCTTCCATTAGTGGAAGATACTATGCGATGGACCGGGATCGTCGTTGGGACCGTGTGGAGCTTACTTACCGAGCACTTGTTGACGGAGTAGGTCGCAAAGCGGAAACTGCAACGAGCGGAATTTTACAATCCTATGCAGAAGATGTATTGGATGAATTCGTACTACCATTTGTTATGGAAGAAAACGATAACCCAGTCGCAACAATCGATACTGAGGATGCGGTAATTTTCTTTAATTTCCGTCCAGACCGAGCGATTCAATTATCGCTAGCGCTAAATACACCGATGTTTGATAGCTTTTCATTAAGTGACAAACATCCGACGAATATGAAATTTGTCACGTTTACACATTATAGTGATGATGTCATGTCAGACGTTGTATTTGAGAAAAACGATTTATACAACACCATTGGAGAAGTGCTTGCGAAAAATGGCAAAACACAACTCCGCATTGCGGAAACGGAAAAATATCCGCATGTCACCTTTTTTATGAGTGGTGGACGGGAAGAAACATTTCCGGGAGAAGAACGTATTTTGATTAATTCTCCAAAAGTCGCAACGTATGATTTGCAACCGGAAATGAGTGCGTATGAAGTAACCGATGCACTGCTAGCGGAAATTGCGAATGATAAATTTGATGCCATCATTTTAAACTTTGCTAATCCAGATATGGTTGGTCATAGTGGAATGCTTGAGCCAACGATTAAAGCGATTGAAACAGTGGATGAATGTTTGGGTAAAGTAGTAGATGCTATTTTAGCAAAAGGAGGTCGCGCAATTATTACAGCGGACCATGGAAATTCAGATGAAGTAACGACGCTAGAAGGCCAGCCAATGACTGCACATACGACAAATCCAGTGCCAGTGATTGTCACGCAAAAAGAAATTTTGCTTCGTTCTGACGGAATTTTAGCCGATTTAGCACCAACCATGTTACACTTGTTAGGGATAGAAACACCACCTGAAATGACAGGTAAAACACTAATCGAAACGGAGAGTTAAAAATGCCAATTATTACACATTTACAAGCTCGTGAAGTATTGGATTCACGCGGGAATCCAACAGTAGAAGTAGAGGTTTTTACAGAAAGTGGAGCATTTGGTCGTGCGATCGTTCCATCTGGCGCATCTACTGGTGAATATGAAGCAGTAGAACTTCGTGATGGTGACAAAGCAAGATACCTAGGGAAAGGTGTTTTAAAAGCAATAGATAACGTAAATAATATCATTGCCGCTGAATTAGAAGAGAACTTTTCCGTTCTTGACCAAGTTGGCATTGATCACGCAATGATTGAACTAGATGGAACAGAAAATAAAGGAAACCTTGGTGCAAACGCAATTTTAGGTGTATCGATTGCCGTAGCGCATGCTGCAGCAGATTATTTAGATATTCCATTGTATCAATATTTAGGTGGATTCAATGCAAAACAACTACCAGTTCCAATGATGAACATCGTAAATGGTGGAGAACATGCAGATAATAACGTAGATATTCAAGAATTCATGGTTATGCCAGTTGGAGCAGAATCATTCCGCCATGCATTACGTATGGGCGCTGAAATTTTCCATAGCTTAAAAGCGGTATTAAAAGAAGCAGGATTAAATACAGCTGTTGGAGATGAAGGTGGATTTGCACCGAACTTAAAATCAAACGAAGAAGCACTTTCTACAATTATGACTGCAATTGAAAAAGCTGGTTATAAACCAGGTGAAGAAGTTCTTCTAGCAATGGACGTTGCCTCTTCAGAGCTTTTCAATAAAGAAGACGGAAAGTATCATTTAGCTGGAGAAGGCGTAGTGAAAACTTCGGAAGAAATGGTTGCTTGGTATGAAGAGCTTTGCGAAAAATACCCAATCGTTTCTATTGAAGATGGCTTAGACGAAAATGACTGGGCTGGACATAAATTACTGACAGAACGTTTAGGTAAAAAAGTTCAATTAGTTGGGGACGATTTATTCGTAACAAATACGAAAAAATTAGCACAAGGAATCGAGCAAGGTGTTGGAAATTCAATTCTTGTGAAAGTAAACCAAATTGGTACTTTAACAGAAACATTCGATGCGATTGAAATGGCGAAACGTGCTGGATACACAGCAGTTATTTCTCACCGTTCTGGTGAATCAGAAGACGTAACAATTGCGGATATCGCAGTTGCTACAAACGCTGGTCAAATTAAAACGGGTGCACCATCTCGTTCAGACCGTGTAGCAAAATACAACCAATTACTTCGTATTGAAGACCAACTAGATACGACAGCTCAATATTTAGGGAAAAATACATTTTATAACTTAAAATAATGATCAAAAAGCTACTTAACGATATCTGACGTTAAGTAGCTTTTTTAAAAAGAACTTTTTAGTTAAAACAAGTAAGGACCAATTAACAAAAATAAAACGATTAAGTTCATAAACGTTGAATAAACTACAAACACATTAAAATTATCTTCCGATACCTTTTCACGAAGCATATATAAAGGTACAGTTGAAAGAATGCTTGAGAACAGCAATAAAATCGCAAAATGCCAGTATTCCTTTATAAAGGGAATATGGGATATAAAATTATCGATAGAAGAAAAGTTAAATAAAAAATACATTTGTATCACGAGTAATGCGACGATATGTACAAGAAATGCAATTCTATGGGAATGAGCAAGTCTCTTCTTCAGCATGATGATTAAAGTTCCATAAGTTAAGAGTAAGGCAATGATGATCCAAACAATTGAAAAAAGGACAAGTAAAAATCCATAAAATAACTTTTCGATTAATGTGTAGAACGCTGCTTTATAATCTCCTTCCATAATTCCGCTGCTAGCTTGTTTTTTTGCCTCATCAGCAGATGAATATGCAAGAGATCGATTTATATCGTTCATTTTTAGATAAGCCACTGTTTGTTCATTCAAAAGGATAGGGCGTTCATACCGACTTCCCGATTTAGTGACAGCATGAGCTTGGATGATCGTTTCAGAAAAATCACCTACAAAAATTTTCGTAACATTTTCTCCAGAAGAATCATCGAAAGTTGAGGAAAACGTAATAATTGGTCCTTGTTTTCCTTGAAAGATAGTCGGAGTTTGAATATTTTTTAATAACAAACCTGTTTGATTTTCAACAAAAGATAATTTGTTAAAAATCGGTGATTGATGCATGGAAAGATTGAATGATGCAATTTCGATATTCTTTGTGTTCGATCCGCCAGCAGATACTTTTTTATCTAATAGCAAAAGGTAATTAGTAGCTGTTTGTTGGATAATTTGCAATGAGGAAAGAATTTCTTGTGCCTTTACATCAAATTGAAAAAGTTGAGTCGGCTGTTTAGATAAGTTATACAAAGTAAAAAGTTCCGTCTTTTCATTTTTCGTGACAACAAAGATTTGGTTGTCAATAATTCTAACAATTTTCACAGCTTCAGTCGTGTTGTAATGGCGTTCTTCAGCAGAATAAGGACTGTTTAAAACGATGATATTTTGATCGTCGGTCCAATATACTAGTGTGTCTTCTGTCTTAGCGAAATCTATAACGCTTTGAGCTATTGTTTTTTCTCCGTCTGAGCTATTCCAATGAATAAGTGAATTATCTTTTATGTAATAAGAATTTGTTTCGTCACTCCAACTGTTTGCATATGTATTTAACGTGTCTATTGTCCGTTTTTCAACACAATCGAGATCCATATTACAAGATAGTACTATTAGCTTTTGGAAATCAAGTAGGCTTACTGTATAGCCATTTTCTGCTGGTACGCTTTGCAGCTTGGAGAAATTACTTTCAACCGTGTCAACCGGAAAAGATCGACTCCACTGGTTTGATGGGAGTTCCGTTTGGATTTGTAGTGTTATCCAATATTGGAACCCTATTAAGCATAATACGATTAGTGTACTGATGATGATTAGTTTATTTTTCAACACGAACCTTCCTTTTTTAGTTTTAATTTTTAGTTACTTTCTAATACTTAAATTCGCTATGACTTGCGCTATTTCCTTTAGTAAATATATGTAAGTAGGGACCGTACATGTTAAATCTATTATTTTTATACTATACGGTTGTAACTTGTGGTTGTTTTTGCTAAAATTAAAGATGTTGTGAACGTTTTATCAGGAGGTGGAACAAATGCATACGTTACTAATGGTTTTACTTATCATTGTATCGCTCGCATTAATCGTTGTTGTATTGTTACAATCTGGGAAAAGTGCTGGTCTTTCAGGAGCCATCTCTGGTGGAGCTGAACAACTTTTTGGAAAACAAAAAGCCCGAGGCATGGACCTTGTGTTACATAGAATAACGATAGTACTTGCAGTGTTATTTTTTATTTTGACAATTGCTATAACAAAGTTTTAATTTGATATGAATTGATTCTAACCGAACCGCCTGACCGACATCTGATTGGTTAGGCGTTTTCTATTACATACTATATTTGTGGTAGTTGATTGGAGGTAGCTATAGATGAAAATTACAACACCAAAGCCATTTTTCTTTGAAGCTGGAAAACGTGCAGTGCTATTGCTACATGGTTTTACAGGTAATTCATCGGACGTTCGAATGCTTGGACGTTTCTTAGAGAAAAACGGGTACACATCACTTGCACCGCACTATAAAGGGCATGGCGTTCCACCGGAAGAACTGCTTGAAACAGGGCCGAAAGATTGGTGGAAAGATGTCATGCGCGCGTATGACCGTTTAAAAGCGGAAGGCTATGAAGAAATTGCTGTAGCAGGACTTTCACTCGGAGGCGTATTTTCATTGAAATTGGGGTATACAGTTCCTGTGAAGGGAATTGTCACAATGTGCTCTCCAATGACGATGAAAACAACCGACATTATGTTTGAAGGGGTATTAAAATACGCCAAAGAGTATAAGAAGTATGAAGGAAAAACGGAACCGCAAATAGAAGAAGAAGTAGAAGCTATTCGCCAAACCCCAATGGAGACGCTTTCTGAACTAAGAGAGTTTGTCTACAATGTTCGGGATCATGTCGACCATATTTACGCGCCACTACTTGTCACACAAGGTAAGAAAGATACGGTTATTGATATGAACTCGGCAAATACAATTTATGAACAAGCAGAATCCATAGAGAAAAAACTCAATTGGTATGAAAACTCAGGGCATGTGATTACGCTTGGTCCTGAAAAAGAACAATTACACGAAGATATATTAAACTTTTTAGAGTCGCTTGATTGGAATGTGTAAAACAGTCCAAATGTGCACACGCTGAAAAAGGAGGGATGTAACATGGAAAATATGAAAGAAACATTATTAGAACTAATGCAATCAGAAGAATATAAACCATTAACAACAAAAGAATTAGAGGAACATTTCGGATTAGTAGATGCGGATGATTTCAAAGAATTAGTGAAAACACTTGTTCAAATGGAAGATGCAGGACTCGTTGTCCGCTCGAGATCCAATCGTTATGGCACTCCTGCTCGAATGAACTTAGTCGTTGGGAAATTTATCGGGCATGCAAAAGGGTTTGGCTTTGTTGCACCAGAAGAGGGTGGAGATGATATATTTATTCCACCGACTGAAGTGAATGGAGCGGTGAACGGAGACAAAGTACTTGTACGTGTGTCCCGAGAATCACACGGTGACCGAAGCGAAGGCTCGATTATTAAAATTACACAAAGAGGGATCACTCAAGTTGTTGGAACATTCCAAGACAATCGAGGATTTGGCTTTGTTATTCCAGACGATAAAAAAGTACCAATGGACGTATTTATTGCAAAAGGGGACACACTTGGTGCGATTGAAGGTCATAAAGTAGTTGTAGAAATTACAGAGTGGCCGAATGAAAGAAAATCCGCAACTGGGATGGTTACGAAAATTCTTGGACATAAAAATGATCCAGGTGTCGATATTCTATCGATTATTTATAAGCATGGGATCACGATCGATTTCCCTGAAGAAGTAATTAACCAAGCGGAATCTGTTCCAGATGCAATCGATGAAAAAGACTTGGACGATCGCCGAGACTTACGAGATGAAGTAATCGTTACAATTGACGGAGCAGATGCAAAAGATTTAGATGACGCAGTTACTGTAACGAAACTACCGGATGGTACCTATAAATTAGGCGTACATATTGCGGACGTTAGTCATTATGTAACAGAAGGTTCACCACTTGACCGTGAAGCATATGACCGCGGAACGAGTGTCTACTTAGCAGACCGTGTTATTCCGATGATTCCACATCGCCTATCAAATGGGATTTGTTCATTGAACCCACAGGTGGATCGTTTGACTTTATCTTGTGAAATGATTATTAATGGGTCTGGTACAGTAGTATCTCATGAAATATTCCAAAGTGTTATACGCACAACAGAACGAATGACCTATTCGGACGTTTATAAAATTTTAGAAGAAAAAGATCCAGCGTTAATCGAGCGTTATGAACCATTAGTACCGATGTTTGAACTGATGGGGGAACTTGCAGCTATTCTAAGAGAAAAACGCCAAGATCGTGGTGCGATCGACTTTGACTTCCCAGAAGCAAAAATTATTGTCGATGAGGATGGCTGGCCGACGGATATTGCGACTCGTGAACGTACGGTTGCTGAACGTCTAATTGAAGAATTTATGTTAGTTGCCAATGAAACAGTAGCCGAGCATTTTAAATGGATGGATGTTCCGTTTATTTATCGTATTCACGAAGATCCAAAGCCAGAAAAACTGCAACGATTTTTTGCATTTTTAACGAATTTTGGACTTGTTGTAAAAGGAACGGGCAATGAAGTGCATCCAAAAGCATTACAAGAGATTATTGAAAATATTGAAGGTATGCCGGAAGAACCTGTTATATCTACGATGCTTTTACGATCACTTCAACAAGCAAAATATTATGGGGAATGTTTAGGACATTTTGGTTTATCTACCGAATTCTATACGCATTTCACATCACCAATTCGACGCTATCCCGATTTAATCGTACATCGATTAATCCGAACGTATTTAGTAAATGGAGACGTAGGCTCAGCAACGATCAATCATTGGGGAGCGATTATCGATGATATTGCCGAGCATACATCGAAACGTGAACGTCGTGCAGTAGATGCCGAACGCGATACGGATGCGCTGAAAAAAGCCCAATATATGTCCGATAAAATTGGCGAGGAATTCGAAGGTATTATTAGCTCTGTTACAAACTTTGGTATGTTCGTCGAGCTTCCGAATACAATTGAAGGTCTTGTGCATGTAACGAATATGACCGACGATTATTATCGTTTCGATGATCGACAAATGATGATGATTGGAGAACGAGCTGGTAAGCAATTCCGAATTGGGGATGAAGTAACCGTTCGCGTATCCGAAGTAAAACCAGAAGAATCTGCGATTGACTTTGAAATCGTCGGCATGAAAAAAGCATTCCACCGAACTAGAAAAGAAGCACCAAAAGTAATTCATGCACAGAAAAAAGAAAGCGCTGGAAGAAGAACATCCAAATCGAACCCAGCTCCGAAAAAAGAAGTAAAACAGAAAAAGAAATTTTACGAATCCGTTGCGAAAAAATCCCAACGTCGTAAACGACCAAAGAAAAAATAGAAGGAGCGCTTAGTCGCTCCTCGTACGCTTTAAGAGGTGAATGAGATGGCAAAGAAGCATGATGATAAAGTTCTTGCACAGAACAAAAAAGCTGGCCATGATTACTTTATCGAAGAAACAATTGAAGCAGGAATTGTATTGCAAGGAACCGAAATAAAATCCATCCGTAACGGAAAAGTGCAATTGAAAGACGCATTCGTACGTATTCGTAATAACGAAGCGTGGATTTCCAATATGCATATTAGCCCATACGAACAAGGAAATCGCTTCAACCATGACCCATTACGATCTAGAAAACTACTTTTACATAAAAAACAGATCAGTACATTAATCGGTGAAACAAAACGAGAAGGCTACACGATTGTTCCGTTAAAAATGTATGTGAAAAATGGCTATGCAAAAGTATTAATCGGCGTCGGAAAAGGGAAGAAAGACTACGACAAACGAGACGTCTTGAAGAAAAAAGAAGCGAAGCGTGATATCGAAAGAGCGTTCAAAGAGCGCAATCAGTAAGACGCTATCCATTATTGGTAGAATGTATCACTTGAAAATTGACCATTTTTGATGTATAGTAAGCTATGTAACAAAGCTTACATTATTCCATAAACGGGGACGTTATGGATTCGACAGGGATAGTCTGAGCTTGAGTTGCGCGTCGGAGGCTCGGCTCCGCAAAAACGGACTTTATAATAACAGGCAAAACAAACAACAACTTAGCATTCGCAGCGTAAGCTCGGATCTGCTTTATCTATCCATCGCCCATGTGGCTAGGTAAAGCTCAACTTTAGTGGGATACGGTTGGCAGTGCCACTTGAGCTGTCAGCAAGAGATTTCCAAGTTAGCGTACATGACGCCCGCTTGTCGGCATAGTGCTACGCGAAACCTAAATAGGCAAGATACACGCGTAGAAGCTTAAGTGTTAGAGTTTCTGGACGCGGGTTCAAATCCCGCCGTCTCCATATAATATACTGCTACAAATGTAGTGGTATCAACGGTTTTTACAAATAGGGAGTTTGAACGGTTGTTGAACTAGGGAGGAAACTCCCTAATAAACTCCCTAACGAATTTGCGACAATTGACCTTCTAATTTATTAAAATTAGGAGGTTTTTTGTATGGGTAGAAAACATGGTATTTTTTCCATTCAATCAGAAGAAGTTATCATCTCTACAAAGAAAAAAACAGTCAAAAGAAACGGTATAACTATCCCGCAAGCATTAGAAAGCATTTATCAGCAAATGCGAATCGCAGGAAACCGAATTAGAACAATTGAAAGCTATGATTATATTTTTAATCAGTTTGTACAGTACAATAAACTGGAATACGTAGAGGATATTACAGCTGATAGCATTTACGAATACTTAGGTTCATTAAATGTCGCTCAACAGACGAAATTAATACGTCTCAAATCGATTAAGGCTGTTTTAAGTAAATTTCATAATAACGGTTGGTTGAAACAAAAGTTCTGGAGTACAATTCATATCAAAATTGATAAGCAAATTAAAAAAGGTGCAAAAGCAAATGATATTGAAAAGCTTATAGAACTTATTGACCAAAATACGTTCATTGGCTTTAGAGATACAGTAGCTATTCTGACAATGTATAAGACAGGTATACGTATCCAAACATTAGGCGAGTTGAAAGAGAGACATATTGACTACGAAAACCTTTCCTTAAACCTTGACGGCTCAATTTTGAAGAATCATAAGTTCTTAAAACTGCCAATCGACCAAGAATTAGCTGACCTTTATAAAGTGTTGATTAAGCAAAATGATAAGATACGTAGTTACTACAATACGGAGAATACAAATATCATCATTACTCAGAATGGCTTACCGATTAATAATAGTAAAACGTCTAATAACGCTATTTCTAAACAGCTAAATAAATATTCGAAACGATTCGGCTTAGAAGACATCAATGCACATGCAATACGCAGAGGGTATGCTAAGAGGTTACTTGAAGCAGGAGCAAGCATTGCAATAATATCAAAAGCACTTGGTCATGCCGATTTAGGCGTAACAACGCAATATTTAGATTTGGATGTTGAAGAGGTAGCATTAAGCTTGCGGGACTACCTGTAAAGTTTAAATGAATTTAATAGCTACTGTGTTAGTTGCAGAAGTCAAAGGAATCTAAAACAACTAGAACTCAAAAATGAAAAGAATCCAGTCATTTAACTGATTGGGTTCTTTTTTGTATTCTATTGCTCGTATTGTCTTGTAGGAGCAGTAAAAAATAAAACAAGCCCGTCTGTTATTAAGTCTACCCTTTAGAGGACGGGGGTGCGTTTACAGGAAAGGCGCTAGCCACATAAGTGCTACTCTCTAGAACTGTTACAGTCACAAAAGGGGAACAAAATAAATTTACGATACGATAGAGAAAAAATTCAATAGTACATACTTTTATTGTTGTTATTAATAATAATCTATGTACTATAAAATAAAATACTTTACTTAACATTAAGTTAAGTATATAATCGAAATATAAACAATCAATTGGAGGATAATAAAATGACAAACAACTTAAAACAGATAAGGAAAATTAAAGGGATAACACAAAAAGAATTGGCTGATAATCTGAGCGTAAGCAAAGCAATGATAAGTATGTGGGAAAGTAATCCTAATGAGAAAATTCCACAGTCAAGAATAAACCAGATTGTTCAATTTCTTAAAGTGGATGAAAAAGTACTGTTTGAAAAGGAAATAGATGTAGAAGCAATAGAGCGAGAAGTTAAAAAGGATAAACTAGATGATTTGATAGATAAATACGCCAAAGATATAGAACTTGAAAATCTACAGCGCCTAAAGGAAATGGAACAACATCATTTAGGTTTATCAAATGAGATAAACGAAATGTTCAATGAACCAGACAAGTTAGAAAAAGTTAAACGGATTAGTCAAATATTAAATAATGAACAGATTGAATCGGTATTTGACCAAAATATAAGACCATTTGCATTAAATTCTATACTCGATAACTTCCTTACGTTAATGGAAGAAAAGAGTCCAATTAAACTAAAGCTCTTGTTTGTGGTTGTTGAATACTTAATGTTACTAGATGAAAATAATAGTATTGATGGTCAAAAAGCATTGTTAAGTGAGTATGAAGATTACTTTATAGAGTTAGAAAAAATACTAAAAAATTAATAACAAAGGGAATGTTTTATAAAAAATATGAAACCACAAATGGCTAAGAAGGTAAAGATTGAACAACAAATATCAAAGTTTATAAATGCTATACATGGAGATTATCCTTTTGAAATAAGGATTATGTCAAAGGATAAATACAACACAATGAGAAGTATTTTGTTTACAAAGGATTCTATATATATTAATAATCAAAGCAAAAAGAAAACTAAAATAGCGGAACATACAGCATCAAACTTAGGTGAAGTGCTGGAGTTAGAATACTTTTATTCTCAAGGCGGGGAAGTCTTTCTTACAGTTAATTCACCTAACATCGAATTGATGGACTCTTGTTTTACTTCTGACGAGCATATTATAAATGGTGGAATTATTAATAGTCATTTTATAGATATAGATGCACCTAAAGAAATAAAAGAAAATGAGTTGAATTTGAAAATATGGAAAAAACAGGTCAAAGATAAACTACTTGCATTTTCTTTAAGACCTTCCATGGTTGTTGACACCAAAAATGGCTATCATGTTTATTGGTTATTAGAGAATGGAAACCATCAATTATTTAGACAAGTTCAAATGCAATTAATTCATTATTTTGATGGGGATAAGAAATGTATAAATGAGAGTAGGATTTTAAGATTACCAGGATTTCAACATAGAAAAGACCCTAAACATCCATATCCAGTCACCTTAAAAATATTTGAACCCGATAGTAGATATAGTCAAGAACAGTTAATGAATGCATTACCAAAACTAGAAGAAGAAACAATGAATAAAATTTTATCGAGTACTATAAAATCAGAACCAATCCTCATGTTCTGGCATACAACAATGCGTACTAATTTTACTGCCATACTGCTTAGTATAATTAATTTTCTCTAATGAAGTATGGAAAAAGATTCTAGAGTAGAGGCTTTTTGTAAGGATATTATAAAAATTGCCGATGAAAACAAAACAGAAAGAATTTTTGTACCGGTATTTAAAGATATTAAAGAGGAAGTAGAAGGATACTTAGAAAACTATATAGATTCTGGACAAATAGAAGTCGCTTCTTATGGTTCTACAAAAGGAAGTAATGCATTCAATGATTGCAGCATTGTAGTTTTGGGTGGAATTCTTCATAAGACAGAGGACTTTTATATTGGCAAGTCTTTAGCAAATATGGAGAGTAATAGGAAAGATATACTTGATATCAATTGCAATAAGTATGGTAAAACACGAAGATTTAATGATTCCAAAATTGAGAAGGTTAAACTTTTAGATATGGTTGTAGACTATACACAAGAAATTATGCGTAGTAGTCAAAGAAATATTTCAAAGAATATTAATGGCAAGGTTTATGTCTTTCATTATGATGAAATCCTATTAGGATTATTACAGTCGATGTTTTCTGAGAGTATAGTCGAGAAATGGATACCTCAACATATTATTGAAACGAATATAAATCAGAAAAAAAACAATAAAAACGTTAAAGCTATTTGTGAATATCTAAAAAAACATACTGAAAAAGAAATATACTTTTCAGAAATTCTAGAAAAAGTAGGATTAAAAAAGCAATTATTTAGCAATACATTAAAAAATCCATCCCTACAAGCATTTCTTGAGGTCAATAAATATGTAGAGAAAAGAAATGGAAGAAAAAAACTTTTTGTGAAAATTGAAAAATAATCGATAGTACATAGTTTCTTAGTTTATTTATTTAATAGAAAACTATGTACTATTTTTAAAGTAACAAAAGAGCAGAATTACTTTAAGTGAAAATGTACAATTAAATAACCATATAACTCATTGCTCGGTAACTGACATGTGCTTCTATATAAATTACTTGAAAATTTTTGTTTTTCATAACTTTTTATTCTGAAAGATTTATAATAGGTAATATAAATTATTTACTATATGTTTATTCTATAAGATGGAGGTAGTATAAATGAAAATTAATCATGTTCGTATAAGAGAAGCGTGGGGTCTAAAAGATTTACTAATTAAATTTGATAAGCCTTCAGAAGAGTATTTCAAAAAATCTAATATCTCAATAATAGTTGGTGAGAACGGAACAGGTAAGACATCAATTCTTAGATTATTATCATATGCGTTTTTTCCAGAAATGAATGAAAAACAAGAGTTGTACCCTCAATTTCATATTAATTATGAAATTAATGAAAAAGAATATGAAATAGGTGCTTTGGGTAATGAATCTAGGAGTATAAGTAGACCAAAAAAGGTTATAGTTTCCTCATATGCAGTTTTTGAAGCTTTTAAAGTGAATTATAAAAAAGGTAATAAAGTAAACAATTATGTAGGTGAGTATGCTGGTACTGAGTATTACTACTGTGGACCGACAGTTAAGGGAGGAATTTCTAGCTTAAAGGAAGCGATACCAACAATAATTAAGTCATTTTATAATGCTAAAGAAAATAAGAAACTTAGTGAATCTATAAATCAATTAATGTCAGTAATCGGATATAGTGGTTATCCTTTTATTGAAATCTCTTTACCTAGGTTAAATCATAGTAGAATGAGAAAAATGGACTACAGCGATGAAGATATTTTGTTATTACAAGAGAAATCCTTTATATTGAAAAATGAAATTAAGTACCGTAGTCTTAAACCTTTAGGTGGGGGGAAATATTTAATCTCTCCAGAGGCAGTAGATGACAATTTCTTAGAGATGTTACTGGAATTAGATGAATCTGAATTTTTCAGTAAAATATTTATTGATTTAATTTTTCGAAGAGAAGGAGAAAATGTTCATTTTTCACAAATGAGTTCTGGAGAATTGACAATGTTTTTTAGATTCTTTCCTTTAATCGATAAAATTTGTGACGATTGTGTTGTTTTAATAGATGAACCAGAAACACATTTGCATCCAAAATGGATTAAAAATTATATTAACCTGTTAGTAAAATTATTCGGAAATTTTAATGTTCATTTTATTATTGCTACTCATTCTCCACTTATTGCTTCGGATGTACCTAAAGAATGTATTATTGGACTTAAGAGAATTAATAATAACTTAATCAAACAATACAATATCCATGAAAAAACCTTGGGAGGAGAGACAGGGGATATCTTACAGGATGTATTTAATTTAGAGGAGTATGGTGGAGAATTTACTAAGTCTAAAAAAGAGAAAATAAAGCAGCTCTTAATTGACTCTAAAATAAATGAAGCATTAAATTTATATGATGATTTAAGTTTAAATTCGGATAAATATAAATTTTTTGATGAAATAGTACATCTATTGCCAGATATCGGGAAGGAATAAGAAAATATGTGGAAAGTTGAGATAAAAAAAATTCATAAATTATACGAGTTTACTGATGATTTCATAAAAGATATGTTTAATTGGACCTTGGTCAATAAGGGGATTTCGCTAACAGGCGTTCAAGAATCTATACATATTAAAAGATTATATGATTTTGCTAATGAATGCCCAAGTTTAAAGAAGCACATGTACGAGTTAGCTCAATGTAGTGATATAGAAGAAGTTTTTAAAATGTATATAGAGCTTACTGAGAATTATGAAGCTATATTGAAGAGAAAATTTGAGCCGACAATAATTTTAAATGAAGAAACTACTAAGACGGTTAGAAAAGCATTTGAATATTTCTATAATGAAGCTTTAGATTTAAAATCATTTTGGGCTAACTATAAGAGTGGAGAGTATAAAAGTAAAAATGACTTCAGAAACGAAATAGGTGCAGTGAGACATAGATGTCCATATTGTGATATACAGAGAACTACTGTTGCTGATTTTACTAATACTGACCATTTCTTGCCAATATCCAATTATCCGTTTTTAGGAGTAATGTGGAAAAATCTCATCGTTTCATGTATAGCCTGTAATACGGCAATAAAAAATAATGTAATTAATTTACCGATTCTCCATCCATTCTTTGATAGCATACATGACGAACTATTCTTTACATTTACTATGGGAACAAAGACCATTGAAATTAATGCCATAGATAATGGCTTTGGAAAAGAAGCTGCTGAAAATTTTTACAAACTATTTCACCTAGATAAGAATTACCCAAAGTTGTGGGATGTAATTGAAAGGGAAGAGAAAGATATTATACGAGAAGCTAGTAGATATATTAAAAAACAGAGTGAAATAGAAATTAACAAAGGGTATCAAGAAGTTATTGAAATTATTGATGACAGGCAAAGAAATATTTATTCACAAAGAGCAATTGGTGAATGTACTAAATTAAAACTTGATTTTTATAAGTTTTACAAAGATTACAGTAAATCAAAAATGAAAAAATTTATGCTACTAGAACAATATGGAAAAGAAGTATTTGAAGAACAGGAAGTATAATTTAAATAGAATAGTATTATTATTGATTGTCTACTGTATTATATTTTGCAAGCTTTGATGAAAGAGTATAGTATAAGGGGTTCCTGCGTGAATAGTTGGAACAACTGCTTACAAGTATTGCATCAATAAAAACAACATACTAAATTGCAACCAGAGTGTCCTTTAGGGCATTCTGTTTTTTTTATAGTCTTATAAAAACATGAATACTTTATTTAGCACTTGGTTATAATAATTTGTTTAGGCAAAAATGTATAAAATCCAAACTCCTTGTCTATAAATATAAAAACTATTAGCAAGGAGAGGATTAGATGTTGATATTTCCACAATCCATCAAAATTAAATGGCATCAGCGATATAGGAATTACTATGAAATGAGGGGGTACATATTTACAGCTTATAGAGATGAGTTTGAGGTAAATGTTGTTGACCTACCTATAAGTAGTAATAAGAAGGTATGGGTTTATTGTGATTATTGTTATATAAAAGTACAAAAAAAATTTCAATGTTATATAAAACAAAAAGAAAAGTCAATAATAAAGAAGGATTGTTGTTATGATTGTAGACCTATAAAAACCAGAGAAAGCAACAAAATGAATTATGGAGTTGAAAGTACAAATCAGTTACATCAGACAATAGAAAAAAGAAATAATACAAACATTAAGACGTACGGTGGAGAAAATGTAATGGCAAGTGAGAGGGTAAGGGAAAAGGTAGCGCAAACAAATATTCAAAGATATGGTTTTAAAACTCCTGCACAAAATGAAATAGTTAAAGCGAAAATAAAAAACACAAACATTCTTAAATATGGATTTGTTAGCCCGACACAGAATGAGGAAATCAGAATAAAACAACTAACTAAAATGCTTGAAAAATATAATGTTGAGTATGGAATGCAAAGTGAGGAAATATTGAATAAAGCTAGAAATACTTTGTATGAGAATGGAAATGCTCCGATAAGCCGTCAACAGCGATATATATGGCAGATAACTGGGGGAGAGATAAATTACCCATTCAAGAATTATTCTTTAGATATTGCAATAGCTGATAAGAAGATATATATTGAGTGTGATTTTGGTGGGCATTGGCTTCAAATAAAACTAGGGAATAAAACAGAGGAAGAATTTAAATCAGATGAGCGTAAAAGGTACTATTCATTATATAGAAACGATTGGAAGTCTGTTCGAATAATATCTAAATCGGATAAAGTCCCAAGTCGAGAAAAAGTACACGAAATAATAGAAGTTGCTTATTATTATCTTCTAAGTGGACATAGTTGGATAAACTTTGATTTAGATAAAAGTATGGTAATTTGTAGCGATTATAAAGGAAGATACGATTTTGGAACATTATTTTATCCTTATCAACTTGAGTTATAATGTGAGTATTGATGAATATCAGTTTTTTTATACTAATTTAAAATGAGGAATAGTAAACTATGTACTAATGAATAACAGGGAAGATAATCTATTAAAATGATTATCTTCCCTATTTATATGCTACAAAGTAATGTTGTTTTGCTAGAAAAACTGGTGGTTCAACGAGTACTTAACCTCAGTAATGCTTAAATGAATGAGTAATATTTATTGAAAAAATTTTAGGTATTGCAATTATTGAAGAAGGACAAGTTTATAAATCAACATACTTTAGGTTGATATGAAGGTCTTTTAGGTATACACGGACTTTTAGTCATATTTATATCTAGAAATAAGTTCTTATAAATACATAGGAAATCCTCAATCTGTAAAGGTGTAAGACAGTGTAACTCTTTGGGTAGCTCACTTAAATATAAAAACCTTCTTCCTTTTATTTTATCTCCTAGCAGATTTTTTGCTCCAGTTCTTGTTCCACAATGAAGATATACTTTGTCAGGAAGTATGTTAAAACAAATACCTAATCTAGTAGCTACATCATAACTAGTTAATGGGCCAATCCCCTTGATTCTTCTACATAGTTTAAGGTAGTCTTCAAACTTTCTAATCCCTTTAATTGATTCGAAATTCTTTATTAAATGTTTTTCTAATTCTAATTTTGCTGATTTCGTTATTCGACGTTGATGCGAATGAGTTTTCCCCTCTGAGGTAATTGCCCAAGCTATCCTATTTATTAGCTCTTTTGGATTCTCTTTATAGATAGAATAATGTTGTAATTCTAATTGTTGTCGATGTTCAGTTCTAATAAAGTCTTCCACAAGGTATTCCAAATAATTCAATTATGCCACCTCCCTACTGTAATTATTATATGAAAAATATTGGTGAATTATGCAATTGAAATTTTCTGAGCTATATGCTTTGTTTTGACTTTATATTTAGTCAATGAAATCACAATTTCGTTTAGTATGAAAATATTCAAATATCCAATTTAAATTTAAGGAGTAGTAGAACAGTCCTTACATAGGCCTGTTCTACTACATTAATGGGAGTTTTAATTATACGTTACTGTAACATGAAGACATATGGCTCTATACAAAACAACCTTCCAAAAAAATTTTCCGTGTGTCTTTTGGTGTATGAGTAAAATCATATTTTAGCCTATCAATCTAATTAATTGTCGTATTTTGTTATAAAGAGTGATAGTATTTGATTATAAACTTACTGTTAGGATGGATAAATGTGGTGAATTTAAATAGAGAAAGCGTGATTGAAAGAGCATTTGATAAATCAACAACAAAACAAGTGATTGCGTATCTTAAATCTAAAAAACCGGGATGGGTGAGGGATAAAAAAAAGCAAAAAAATAAAACTGATTTAAAAGTAGACTTTTTATCTCTAAGTCAAATATTAAATGAAAAAGATATTAACGATTTGGTAGTAATGTCAGTAATGAAAAAAAATAGAGGCTTGCCAGCATACACATATAAAACTAGTAATTTAGGAAAATTGAAAGACAAAAGTTTACAAGAAATGAAAGATGTTTTTGTAAAGTCTTATTCACAGGGTGGAGGTTATGAAGTAGTATTAAACGACATTGAGTATTCAGATGAGAAATATAATTTATATACACATGTTAAAGAATATGAAACTTCTTGGAAAACAGGTGTTCAAGATGTAGGCTCAATATCGGCTGTCTATAATTGTAAGATTATTATTGACGTAAAAGAAAGTGTAGTTTCTATTGAAGTTGGTGATGACCATATTGAAGGGATAATTGTGAAATTCTTGGGTTCTAGACTGGGCTTGCCAATAGTACCTTATACAATAACAGTATTTAATGCTGTACACTCGGATAGTGCTAGTGAAAAAACTATGCTTATATTTGATTATATATATAATAGGCTACCATTAAAAGGTATTAGTTCTAGTTTTAATGATGTTAAGTTTGCTATAAACAGTACAACTCAAACTGGTGGTGTAAAAGGTGTCACTATTCATGGTAATGATATTATAAGCTCAGATGAAGCATGTAAATATATTACTCTTGCAAATGATATAATTTCCTTTAAAACAACTTCACTTTATAAAGGTTCAAAAGTGACAGTACAGTTTACCTTAAAAGGCAAACAATTTGACAAGTTGAAAATTACAGTTATGGACAATATGTCGGAAACATTAAAACAAGAAATTATGGGAAATTTACAGACTGAATATATTTTAATGTGTAAACAAGGTATTAAAGATATGGCTAAGACTAGATTAATATTGCAGCCAATTTACGAGAGCTTTATTAATAAAGCGAGCATCAGTTAATCCAATCTCTTATAAAAGTGGGTGAGAAAAATGCTATTAAATAGAGATAGTATTTATTATTTTTATGAAGGTAGTATAGATTGGGAAAATATTATTAATCAAAATGAAGAATATTTATCTATTATTTATAAAACCACCAATGATGTAGTTAATGTGAATATTGAATGGATGGATTCAATTAGAGTTAAAGATAAAATCGTAGCAAAAAATAAGAAACAATTGAAATTATTAGTTTATGAAAGCAGTAAAACAATATGTATTTTTAGTAGTTCTGAAAGTCATATTGCTTTTGCAATAGCACAATTAAATAATTATTTTCAGATATCAATACAAAAAGTGAAATTATTTGAATTATATCAAAATTTTTTTATTAAATCATTAGTAAAAAATACATTTAAATTAACGAGCTTAGATATTTTTAGGGCATCAGCAGAATCCTTTATTAATATTTCAGTTCAAGAAATTAAACAACATGAATTATTAACAGTTTTAACTAATCAAACTAAAGCATTAGTAATACTTCACGAGGATAAAGATATATATTTTGTAATAGATTCAAATTCAATAGTTTCTTTTTTTGATACGGAGGAAAGCCTAGGGATTTATGATGTCTGCAAAAGGATAGTGAAGGATATTGTATAAGTATAAGTGGTGGTCTACTTCGTTAATATTGATTCCATTTATCTCGATACTCGTATTGCTACTGAGGTCAAACGGAATTCAAACATTTTTTGCATCTAATCAACTAGAAGAGTCAATAAAAAATTCAGTTGGGATAGTAGGATGGATTTTCGGTGGAATTATGTCCTTACTCGGATTTCTCACTATTTTTATTGCATTTACATATGAAAATAAACTATTAAAAGCTTCAAAAATTAAGCAACAGCTTTTACGTCCCTATGCATTAAATTTATCTGAAATTATAAATAAATTAAGTGAGTATAGTTTGTATACAAGAAGAGACTTTATAATAAACATTATCTATTGGATTTTTTTAATTGTTTCAAGTAGTTCAGTAATAATATGGGGAATAATAATTGCATTTTATACAAACTTTGACTTTTCATTATCTGTAATTAATCAGAATAAAGTAATAAACTATGTGCTACTTCTTTTGTGGATATTATTCACACTGTTTCTTTTATCTATCTTAGTAATGATAAATTTTATAAGATTTAATAAAGACCCACTAGCAGAAGGCTATCTATTGGATGGATTTGAATTATCTGATATTGAATCACTAAAGAGAAATAAAGCGGATTTACAGGAACTATACTATAAGATAACTCCTACATTAATCTTAATGAAAAATCCAAATTATTTACCAGACAAGATTTCATATAAGCTAGAATTAAGTATACATTTCCCTGTTAAACTTTTAAATATAAGATTTGTAGTTGTGTTATATAAACAACAAAGTGACGATATTTCTATTAGAGTATTTGGAGTATTGAAAAACCTAAATAAATTGGGTGAAAGTTTTTCCACAATCATTGCTGATGACATAAATATCATTGGTGATTCTATAAACGAAAAAACAACTGGTGTAATTAAATTTTACGATAGAGAAGATAATTTAATTAGTTTACTAAAACTTAAAGTTGAAGAAAATGAAGAAGGAATGTCAATAAAGGCTTCAGAAAAAGTGGATTTAAATTTAATAACAAGAGATGTTGATTACAAGGATATTGAAAAAAGAGATGAAGAATTTATAGACTACACTATTTGAGTATTTGAAGAGATTTGAGAATATCTTTTCAAATATTTTTTTGTGCGAGGAAGTTAAATAAGTCTACAAATATAAAAATAAATTAGTGGAGAGGCTACATTAAATTTATTGAATTCATTGAGAAGTGGTATTTATCTAATAAAATGTGAAAGAACGGCTTTGTAATAAGTTCAGCACTTCAAAACGCTGCATCTGTAGCTGCATTATTCTTAACGACAGAAGCATTAGTAGCAGCTCATACCTCAGATTTATTTTCTTTAATATGTGTAACGCCTAAGATAGTTGAACTGAATGCAAGGTGCAGTTTAGAGAAGAGATTGCAGATATATTTATGAATTAAGTTAAAAAACTAAAAGCGATAATTAACATGCAGATTACTTTTCAAATTCATAGGTATAATTTTTTATATTCGAATTACCTCCATTTATATCTTAATATTCCAAATAATTATATCGTTTTTATTATTTAAAGCTTTCTTTAATTTAATGGCGGCTATATAAAAAAAGGAGCAGGGGATAACTTTGAAGAAAATAACAGGTTATATAGTATCTTATTTTACCATGTTAATAATGCTGTGTTTATTTATAAGTGTAGTAGTAGATTTTTATCAGCAGGAGCTAAATTTATTTAATATACTATTTATAGTGATTTTTGGATTAATGGGGTATGCAGTTTTTTATGTTATGATTTATCCTCTAATGAAATGGAATAGATATCTTAAAAAGATACATAAATTATTCGTTTTTCCAATAATGATACTTGCATTGATAATGAGATATTATATGAACGTAGGAGCAGGGTTATTGTTTTTAATGTTTTATATATTACCTACAGCTATGATTGTTCAATTTGTTCCAAACTCTTTTGAAATGAAGATGGGCCTAATATATATTGTGAATGTACTTGCAGTTGTTATTTTTACATATAAAGCAGAATGGGTGATAAAGCTCATCGAATATACTTTTGATAAATTTCAACCAAGAATTTTTAATAAATTTGCTAAGAAGGTTAATTATCGAATTGTGACCTATGGTATGATGATTGGAATTTATGTCTTGTATAATTTTAATCTGTTTTCAAATAACATTATGCAATTTAAAATCGATTTAGATATAACTCTAATTAAAGAGGTTTTTGTAACATTTATTGCCATAGATTCATTAATTCAAATCTTAAAAGGTAGAAATGATAATGTTAAGGGTGAGGAGCAGAAGAGTGAAAATATTAGGTGGTAAAATTGCTTGGAAATAAAGCTATAACATACTAGGTGCTGTATGACATTATTTCTAAGCCGTTTGAGTGGGGAATAATATATGATGGAGTTGTTATAGAGAACTTAATATTTTAATTTTTCATTAAATGAGATATACTTATTCTTAGAAGGTCTTTGAACCAAGTTCGTAAATATGTAATACACCCTTGCGAGTAAAACCTTAAAATAGAAATGTATGAAAACGGTGTAAACCCTTGAAACTATGAAGTCGGCATAGTGCTACGCGAAACCTAAATAGGCAAGATACACGCGTAGAAGCTTAAGTGTTAGAGTTTCTGGACGCGGGTTCAAATCCCGCCGTCTCCATACTATGATTTCATTGGAAATCAAACAGTGTGTGACTTTAAGTATATCTTTGCCGTTATGGCAAGGAAATACTTAATTTTATTTTAGGCAAGATTATACTTAAAACTATATAAATCATTATAATTTTTTAGTGATTAAATATTGATTATCTCGAAGAGCTGATAAGAACTAAAACGATGTTGGGGGCTGTGAAATAAAGCATAAACCTTCCGTTTGGAAAGTTTATGCTTTATTTATTGTGGTGGGAAACTTATGCTTTATTATTTGTTAGATAATAATTTACTTAACTAATTTGATTGCAAACATAACATAAAATGATAAGGATAAGAAACGTTTTTTGATCGAAGCATCATTAATGTAGATAGTGTAACTCTTTTATAAATAAGGTAACTCTGAATATAGTTTTTCTGATTGAGCTAATAGGACTGTTGACATAAGTAGGATTAACGCAAAAACGACTGAAAATCGGCAAAAAGAAGGAATAAAGGAAGAAAAAGTTGATTTTGAACCATTTGAACCTAAAAAAGGTTTGGAGAGAATTGATGGAACAAATAGGAGCATTGATTCTAGATCAATGCTCTTTTTGTTGACCTTATTGTATGAATGGGTGCTTTCGTCAATTAGTGCAATGTCTTTTTTAGGCGTTGCTCCTTTTACATTTAAAAGTACTTCTGATAATACTCTTTCCTTAACCTTCCGCTTAACTGAGCGTATATCTTGGTGGTTTCACTTTTCTCATTGCCCATGAGACTTTGTATGACCTCAATAGGAGCTCCATTATTCAACAAATGAGTTGCGTAACTGTGTCGTAGTTGGTGTGGATGAATCGATTTATTGATTTCAGCACGGTTGGAAATTCGCTTGATAATGTATCGCATTTGGGCGACACTCATTTTATGTGGCTGTCTTGCGGTCACAAAGATTGCAGGATTATGGTCATTCCGGTTTTCCATATAACGTTTAAGCCATATGTCGCAACATGTATTAAAATAAACTTCTCTTTCCTTATCACCTTTTCCTCTAACAATTGCGGATTGATTGGACCAATTTATATGGTTCTTTTCTAGCGCGACTATTTCTCCAATTCGACAACCAGTGGAAAACATGAATTCAAAAATCGCTTTTTCCATGGGGGAATGACAGGATTCACGAAGGTGTTCAATCTCCCGTTCGGTTAAATACTTGGGTATCCGTTTGCCTACTTTGGGTTCTTTTATTTTCGAAGTTGGATTCTTACTCAGGTATCCTTCTTCATGAGACCAACGAAAAAATGATTTCAAAAAGCGGATACGATGTGCAAGACTGGCTGGTTTTAAATGCTTGCCGGATATTGCAAGATACTCCTTTAGTTGATTTGAATCCAGCAATTCTATCTCTACATCCTTAAAATAACCAATAAGTAGCAAAGACTGTAACTGGTAGGCCTTCAATGTCTGTGGCGAAAAGCCCTCTATTCGTTTATCCATTTCAAACGAAGCCCATGCTTTTGTCAGTAGCAATTTCATTCCCCCTTAAAATAGTAATACTAAAAGGATTATTGCCAACTTAATAGAATTATAGACATAGGATGTGTTATTACTTTCGCAGCAGGTTAGTTGAACAGCAAAAATGGTCTTTTGGGAAAAGTAAGTTACTAAACTGCTGATATATGGGGGACAAATAATGATATATGTTATAAGACACGGATATATCATTTCGAATAACTCATTTGAATATGTGAAATATTTCACTTAAACTAACGAAGCAGGTGTGCGGCCGAGCCTAGGTCGTATCATATAGCGGGTGGGATTCCCGCCGAGAAAGAACTAGCCATTCACTCGTAGCGAGTCTTGGAGGGCTAATGGTAACATTAGCCTTTAAGCGTAGACAGTTAGGTGACGGGCCGAAAGCCAAATGGTTGAAGGGATTGAGCCCCATAATGTTAGTAAATCGAGAGGGTTGATGCCTTACCTGCGGCAGAAAACTACATTTTATTCTTCGTTAAAGGCAAGAAGGATGAAACCTCTCTGGGGTCAGAGACCTTGGCACGTCACACATGGATATGATACGGCAACTCGGGAGACCCTAACGGTCTCTTCTTAATTGAAGAGTATGGTGTACAAGTGATAATAAGCAAGGAAACCAAATGCCGTTTAGGGAGTCGGATAGCAGCGTAGTACCAATGAAGTTGGGTAATGCCGATGGAGGAAAGGCTGCTACCAAGTTATTACCCTTACTAGGGACACATTTACTACACGCGGAGGTAGGAATACTAAATGGAAACAAAACTATTAAGGATAGCAGAATTAGCAAAATCTGATCCGAAAATGAAATTTACATCTATTGTACATTTACTAAATAAAGAATCTCTAGTTCAATGTCATCTTGAATTACCTAATAAGAAGGCAACGGGGATTAATGGCACAACTAAAGAGCAATACAGTGAAACACTAGAGGAAAATATAGAGGATTTAGTAAGTAGGCTTAAAAGTAAAAGTTATCATCCTGTTCCCGTAAGGAGAATGTATATTCCTAAGCTAAACTCCAACAAGAAAAGACCCTTGGGGATACCGGAACACGAAGATAAGATTGTACAGAAAGGCATTACAAAAATACTAAATGCCATCTATGAAAATGATTTTCTAGACTGCTCTTTTGGGTTCCGCCCAAATCGCAACTGCCACGATGCTTTGAAAATATTAAATCATTATATTGAAAAGAAATCAGTAAATTATATAGTAGATGTAGATATTAAAGGCTTCTTTGACAACGTTGACCACATATGGATGATGGAGTTCTTAAAACTGCGAATTGCTGACCCTAACTTACTAAGAATAATTGGTAGGTTTCTTAAAGGTGGATACATGGAGGAAGGAAAGAAATACAAGACAGATAAAGGCACACCGCAAGGTGGAGTCATATCTCCGGTCCTTGCCAATCTGTACCTCCATTATGTCCTGGACCTGTGGTTTGAGAAGGAAGTTAGAAAACAGTGTAAAGGAGAAGCATACATAGTTAGATATGCAGATGATTTTGTTTGTTGCTTCCAATATAAGAGCGAAGCTCAGGAATTCTTTCAATCATTGAAGCTGAGATTACAGAAGTTTAACTTAGAAATAGCGGAGGATAAAACCAAAATTATTCCCTTCGGGAGATTTGCGGAGAAAGATGCAAAACTAAAGGGAAATGGGAAACCTGACACCTTTGATTTCCTAGGTTTTACACACTATTGTGGAAAGAGTAAAACTGGATACTTTCGTGTGAAACGGAAATCAAGCAGGAAAAAGCTACAGGGTAAACTAAAGGAATCGAAGGAATGGATAAAGAAGAACCGAAATAATGATATTCATATGATTATGGATAGATTTAAACGCTCACTCGTAGGTTATTACAACTACTATTGCATTATGGATAACACTCCAAGTGTTCAACAATTTAAAGACAAAATCCAATATTTACTATTTAAATGGCTCAACAGACGAAGTCAAAGAAAATCCTTTACTTGGGATAAATTCAATCTCTTTCTTCATAAATATCCTTTACCTTCACCAAGAATTAAGGTGAATATATACGACTTAAGAAAAGAGATTAGCTATATTTTGTGAATGATGACTTGGAGGAGCCGTGTGCGTAAATAGCGCAAGCACGGTTCTGTGAGGGGAGAGGAACACAATCTACCGCAAGGTAGAGAGGTTCCCTTCTACTCGACTAGTTGAACAGTGTTATTTAACTTGTATTTAACAATCGAGCCAGATTGTTAATTAAAGGTTAGTATAAAAACCTTTGTTTTATGGATAATAACCATACAAGGGGTGATGACATGAATTATTTACGAATAATTATTTACATGTGTATTTTTGGGGTTTTTATATACTCTCAAATATCATTTGCTGAAACAGATGATGAAGTTCCCTTTTTAATTAACAATGGTAAATGTCCAGATTCACAAAAATTAGGACGTGCAGATTCAGATAAAGGTCTTATAAATGCATTGAATACAATCATTCCTGAGGTTTATAAAGAAGATAATTATAAAGGTTGGAAAATAGAAACCATAGCACATTTTTCAAAGTCATCGCATCTAGAGGATTATTATGCAATGGCTAAAAATTATTGCGGAGAAGAAATAGCTGATAATTCTTGGTTTGTGGAAGTACTGTTTCCACAGTATTTACCGGCATATGACGCATCACACAGACAAATTTTTGTGACCAAAGACAAACAAGGGCAATGGTTTGTTTGGTTTAGATTTCACTAACCTTTTCCTATTCAACTCCCATGAAAATTAAAATCTTCGATTTTGAGAAAAAGGCAATACGAAATCAGACGCAGCTCATATATTTTTTAAAAAAGTGCAGCGCCTAAATGAGAATCAAATTATGGGTTGGATTAGGAGGCAGTTGGTTCAGTGATTGTAACGTTGTAACCTAAGTTTTCAAGTCTTCGAACAGAATATCGTACAATCGATTGTTCTTTTTGCTTGTCAAAGTAATCTTCTCCTAAATCTACGTACATCTCTTTGCGGGTTAAGAGATAATAGGAGATTCTTAAAATGGCATGAGCGACAGTTACTCCTGCACGCTTTTTACCTTTTCGGGATGCAGTACGTCTATACAATGCTCCTAGATATGTTTTGGAACCTTTGACAGAATGAGCGGCTTCTATTAAAGCAGATTTCAAATATTTATTTCCTTTTTTCATGTTGGTTGCTTTTCGCTTACCGGCACTCTCATTATGTCCAGGTGTTAATCCTGCCCAGGAACATAAGTGAGCCGCACTGGAAAATTGTTTCTCCACATCAGTTCCGACTTCAGCTATAATCTGTTCCGCCATACGAGTGGCAATGCCAGGGATAGAATCCAACCGTTCAATATCTTCTTGATGGGAGGATAATCTAGTAGCCACCTCTTGGTTTAGCAGTTCAACCTGCTCAGATAAAAAATCAATATGAGTTAGAATGGTTTTGATCATTAACCGTTGATGTTGATTGATATACCCACGAAGAGCGAGTTCAAGTTCAGTCTTTTTTTTCTTCATGGATCGTCGAGCTAAACTTGCTAACTTTTCTGGATCATCTTCGCCATCAGCGATAGCACGAAGCATATCAAGAGCTGAAACTCCCATGATGTCGGAGACAACGGAGCCTAGTTTGCTATTCGCTCCTTCTAAAACCTTTTGAATCCGATTATGTTGTCTAGCACGCTCTTCAATAATACTTCGGCGATATCGAACTAACTCTCGTAGTTCTCGCTGATTTCTGTCTGGGATGAAACTTGCTTTGAGTAGACCATGACGAAGAAGTTTGGCAATCCATTCGGCATCCTTCACATCGGTCTTGCGACCTGGTACTGCTTTCATATGTTGAGCATTGACTACTAAAAACTCAATACTCTCCGCTTCTAATAGATTAACAATGGGCTTCCAAAATACACCAGTACTTTCCATTGCTACGTGAGTACAACCATGCTCCTTAATCCAGTCAATTAACTGTAATAGAAATACAGTTTTAGTGGAAAACGTTTGGATCTCCTTCCCTTTCGGTGTCATAATACATGCAGTTATGGAATCTTTATGGACGTCCATTCCACATGCGCGCTCAATGATTACTTCCATTGTAATCATCCTTTCTACGGCAAATAGTATTGGAGGCTGGTGCAATAACCAGAGTAGGATTAATCTCCCATGAGTGCTTCCCGTAAGGGAGCGACAGTCTGTGATGCACCGTGGTCGTTGGAGTCAGACTAACGGAAGGGCTCTATGGCACCATAGTTCATCGACCTTCTTCTCCCAGCCGTAGAATCAGTATAGACGGATTTTCACCATTTTCATTCTCTGTGGTGAAGCGCTGATTTTGCGCTGCATGGATGGCTAACGGGTGCTTTACTTCAAGAAGTAGTAAAGCCTTTTTCTTGGTGAACTAGAGCGGCAGATTAGTTGGAAGAAGGAATGATTGTAACTGAAGAGGACAAACTAAACCTAATATAATTTAGGGTGATGAAATTGGATAAAGGTAAACCTCTTCTATTGATTTTATTTAGTATATTAATTTGTGGGTTGTATTATGGAACGGTAAATGCAAAAGTGAACGATACTACTCCTTCCTTTGAGGAAAAAATTATTGAAAGTAAACAACTCACTCCTTTAGAAAGCCAATTAATGTCTTTTATAAATGGTTTGATGGTAGGCGAACCAAAACAAGCCGTTGAATTGTGGATATTAGGCGTAAATAATCGAAGTGGTGCTGTTCAATATGCGATGTTGTCCCCTTCGCTTCGAAAACAATCAAGGAGTAAATTTGAGCAAACTCACTGGAGAACAGGTCAGTCAAGCCCTTCGGTTAGGAACTTTCGTTTTACAAAAGTAGAAAAGCTTAGCGAATCCAAAATGCGGTATACCGTTAAATATGATTTATGGGCATCATATGGAGATTTTGGTGGTGGGGAGAAGATTATAATCGTGGAAAAGAATTTAGAACCATTTAAAGAGTATTGGTTTACTTCATCAATAACAACGAAATTTAATCCATGGGAAGCATTTACCCCAGCCGAGACAGTTTTAAAATGAAAACATTGCAGTTAACAATCAAATAAAGGGCAAAGTTTGTGAATAAATGTACTTAAACTCCCATGAAAATTAGTTCTTCAAGAAAAGAAAAATGACAATACTTAAGAAAACCCCTACTTAATCGTTAAAAAAAGAGGAGAGCGTGAATAAGTCTATGGATTACAGTTGACTGGATTAAGGTCAGTATCAGTATTGACACTTCCTACCCATTTTCATTCTCTGTGGTGCAGCATTTTTTGTGCTGCATGGATGGCTAACG
>NZ_JBIWEX010000020.1:0-86538 GCF_044762745.1 Psychrobacillus sp. NPDC096426
TGTTGGTGTGGTAACTACATTTTACACGAGGTCGTTATGGGCTTCTTTTAATTCAACTTATAGGTGTTGCACTTAATATTACAATTCGTCATATATAAATAATACTTGATATACGCTATAGTTTTCAATCAAATAGTAAAACCGACTCTGTAATAAGAGTCGGTTTTGTGAAACTTTTCTACTTATGCATGCACTTCATGTGTTTTCATGAAGTTTTGTAATGAATTATAAAACTCGTCGAATTGTTGTAAATTCATTTGTTGTGCTGCATCCGATAACGCAACTGCTGGATCCGGATGAACTTCCGCCATAACTCCATCTGCTCCGATTGCGATAGCAGCTTTTGCTGCAGGTAAAAGAATATCACGACGTCCAGTTGAATGTGTCACATCCACAAACACTGGTAAATGAGTTTCTTGTTTTAAAATTGGCACTGCTGAAATATCTAATGTATTTCGAGTAGCACGTTCGTATGTGCGAATACCACGTTCACATAAAATGATTTGGTCATTTCCTTGTGACATAATATATTCTGCTGCATGAATGAACTCATCTAATGTAGCTGCAATGCCCCGTTTTAATAATACTGGTTTATTGATAGAGCCTACAGCTTTTAATAGTTCAAAGTTTTGCATATTACGAGCACCTACTTGCACGACATCTACATAGTCAAGTGCTTCGTCTAAATGGCTAGGCGTCACAATTTCAGACACGACTGCTAAGCCATACTCTTGTGAAATTTGTTTTAATATTTTAAGGCCTTCTAAACCTAGACCTTGGAAATCATAAGGAGATGTACGTGGTTTGTATGCCCCACCTCGAATTAACTTTAAACCTTTCGCTTGGATTGCTGCCGCTACTTCTGCTACTTGCGTGTATGATTCTACTGCACATGGTCCAAATACGAAAGAAGGTGCCCCTGTGCCGATTTTTTCGCCGTTTATTTCTACAACAGTATCAGCAGATTTCTTCTTACGAGAAACTAAAAGTGCTTTCTTTTGATCATCTACTTGTAATTCCAATGCAGTTTTAAATATTTCTTTAAAAATATGCTCCACTGTGGATTGTGGTAGTGGACCATCATTATTTTCTTTTAAGTGATCTAACATATGTCTTTCGCGAAGAGGATCATATCTATTTACACCTTGCTTTTCTTTCACTCTTCCTATTTCTTTTACAACACCAGCTCTTTCATTGATTAACTGTAAAATTTCTACGTTAATCTCATCTACACGACTGCGTAAAGCTTCTAAATCGACATGACTCATAGATAATTCTCCTCTCTTCTTTCCACCGACACTTTATATCGCCTGAAAATTATGATACATTTTTAAGTATAAGTCATATTATAATCAATGTTTGTGAAAATGTCACGCATTTTATTTTAGCGATTCAACTCGCTAAAGTATTTGACTGGAGAAGGACGTGGAAAATTGGCAACTAAATTATTTGCATTAGATATAGGAACAAGATCTGTAGTTGGTATTATATTAGAGGAGCGCAATGAGACCTTTCATGTTGTCGATATATTAGTCGAAGAACATAAAGAACGAGCAATGGTCGACGGGCAAATACATAATGTATTGAAAGTAGCAGAAGTAATCCAATCGATAAAAAAACAACTAGAGGAAACACATGGACCACTTGAAAAAGTGAGTGTTGCAGCAGCAGGACGAGCGTTAAAAACAGAACAAGCAGAAATTAAAATGGATATTAAAAATAGACCAATTTTATCAGAGGACGATATAAGCAGGCTGGAGCTTTCAGCCGTTCAACAAGCACAAAACAATATTGTGCAAAATGACACGGACAAGGAATCGAGCCACTATTACTGTGTCGGATATAGTGTTTTATACTACCGTTTAGATGGAGAGGAAATTGGTAGTTTGGTAGACCAGCAAGGACAAGAAGCATCTATTGAAGTAATCGCAACCTTTTTGCCAAGGGTAGTCGTTGAATCTTTACTTTCCGCTTTAAAAAGGGCCAATTTAGAAATGGAAGCTTTAACATTGGAACCAATTGCAGCGATTAATGTACTAATTCCCCCTACAATGCGACGACTGAATGTTGCCCTTGTAGATATCGGTGCTGGAACTTCCGATATTGCTATTACAGATTATGGTACAGTTGTCGCATATGGGATGGTCCCAAATGCAGGGGACGAAATTACCGAAGCATTAAGTGATCATTACTTACTAGATTTCCCGCTTGCAGAAGATGCAAAAAGAGCGATTAATACGAATGAATTTATCCCAATACAAGATATTTTGGGATTCGAGCAAAACATACCAAAAGAAGAAATGGTAGCGGCTATTAGGCCAGCAACATTAGAACTCGCCACATCCATTTCAAATGAAATTCTTCGGTTGAATAATAACCGGCCAACAAAAGCTGTCATGCTAGTTGGTGGTGGAAGCCTGACTCCTTCCCTTACGACAATTTTAGCTGAAAAACTAAATTTACCAGCGAATCGAGTGGCGGTTCGAGGAATTGACGCTATACAAAACTTGACAAAAGAAGCACATATTCCAGTATCGCCGGAACTTGTTACACCGATTGGAATTGCTATTGCAGCAAAACGGGCACCAATACAATATATGTCCGTAGAAGTAAATAACCAAGTTGTTCGCCTATTTGAGCTAAAAGAAATGACGGTAGGCGATGCACTGCTTGCAGCAAATATTCCTACCCGAAAGTTATACGGCAAACCAGGAGCAGCACTATCCGTTGAAGTGAATGGACAAACGATACACATTCCAGGAGAACATGGTAAACCGGCAGTAATTATGTTAAATGGTCACAAAACAAATACAAAAGCAATAATCAAAAATAAAGATAAGATTGAATTATTAGAAGGGGAGAATGGGAAAGAAGGTTCCGCTTCCGTTCGGGATTTAATCGATGCTGCTTCTGTCAAAACGCTCTATTTTCAAGATGTTATACATACCGTTGAACCGACAGTTAAGGTTAATGGGGTGACAATCTCACTTGATACCTCGTTAAAAGAAAGAGACAAAGTAACAGTTGATACCCCACAAACAGTGGAACAAGTTTTATATGCAATTCGAAAAGAAAATTTTATAGCACAGTTATCTCCATATATGATTACACTAAATGATAAAAATCATTATATTCCAGACTTCTCATCGGAGCTATTGTTAAATGGAAGCATAGTAAAGTTATCTTATCCTGTTCAAGACAATGATGTGATAGATATAAGTGTAGCAAGTCCTCCAACTTTACAGCAACTTGCTGATCAATTGGAGAAAAAATTAATCGAGCGCATAATACTTACTTTTCAGGAAGAAAAGATCGAGCTTACGAGGGAATGTGCGGTCGTTTCAATGGGGGAAAGAATATTAGCCCCTACGGATAGTGTTCCTAGCGGGACGATCCTTCAGTGGAAGTTAATAAACCATGATCCATGGGTATTCCAAGATATCTTCCGTTTTACAGATTGGAATATGCCAGAAGGTGCTAGTTCGTTTCAAATTGTTAGAAATGGACAATCATCTCGATTTGATGAAGAAATTTTTGGTGGAGATCGATTAGAAATAGTTCTCAAATAATAAAACACGAAACGGGTATATGCCCGTTTCGTGTTTTATTATTTATTCGCATTATCAGTACCAACTACCGCTTCTTTAATCGCTTCTGCAACCGCTGTAGTATCTTCTTGCTCTGCAGTTACCTCGTCTGTTGTATTTGAAATAGTCTCCATGTAATCCATTGGTTCTTCGCCTTCATATGAAGCTGTCCCGTCGTCTAAAGGAGAAGATGGATGTCCTTTAATTGACTTCACTTTATCTACTAATTGACCGGATTGCTCTTGTAATTGCTTCGAAATTTGTGTCGTTTTCTCTTTTGCAGTCGAAGAAAAATCTAATGTTTTTTCTTTTAATTGTCCTGCTTGCGTAGAAAGATTGCCACGAAGCTCTGATCCTGTTTTAGGAGCTAATAATAATGCAGTCACAGCGCCGATAATACCTCCGATGAATACACCAATGAAAAAATCTTTCCCGTTCATTTCTTCCTTCTGATAGATACTTTCTTTCGTTTCGTTGTAATAAGGAACTGGTGGATAGTTAGGAGCAGCTTGTCTATCATACGATGCTTGATTTGCATAATATTCATGATTATAAGATGCTTCATTATAATTTGGCTTTTTTGGTTCGTAATTGCTCATTTAAATTCCTCCAATTATAGGTTTGTTTTTTTATTATGTTCAAAAGCATGATATCCCGCTTGCTCTAATTCTTTCCGTTCTTTCCATTTATCTCGAATTCCTAATAGTACATTACTCCACTGTACAACTTGTGCTATTTTTTCTTCATTTTTTTCCACCTCTGATGTAACAGAGGATGTTAGGCGTTGTATGGAGTGGTTAAAACCACTGACAGAAGTACCTACATTTTTTACAGCATCGACAACTGTATTTAGTTTTTCCGATTTCTCTTGTATATCTTCTGCTAACTCATTTGTTTTATGAAGAAGTTCCGCTGTTTCTTTTGTTACATTTTGTAGGTTTGTATCAAGTCCTTCTAATGTACCTGCAACATTATTTAAAGTCTTTTTAACTGAAAACAATGTAACAGCAAGACTTATACAAAGCACTAAAAATGCAACTGCAGCTATAATAGCAGCTATGTATAAAAGATTTTCCATATTATATACTCTCCTTTTCTTCGTTGTCTTATCATATTTTTACCCTAAAAGAATAAATTTAAACTTCTTTCTCTATTACTATACTACGTTTCTTTCAAATATCCTTTAAAAAAATGCTTAATCACAAAAGGATTAAGCATTTTTCTTATTTATTTAGTTTTTTTTCGAAAGCTTGTTGATACTTTTGTACGTCTCCTGCTCCCATAAATAAATAAACCGCATCTTCATAAACAAGTAATTGTTCTACTGTTTCTTCATATAAAATGTGACTGTTTTTGATTAAATCAGCAAGTGTTTGAACCGACAATTCTCCAGCATTTTCTCTTGCCGAACCAAAAATATCACATAAATAAACTTGATCTGCCAGGCTCAAGCTTTCACTAAACTCATGCAAAAACTTTTTTGTTCTAGTAAATGTATGAGGTTGAAATATTGCAACAATTTTTCGATTTGGATATTTTTGTTGTGCGGATTGAATCGTTGCTTTGATTTCTGTTGGATGATGCGCATAATCATCAATAATAATACGGTCTCCGATAACAGTCTCTGTAAAGCGTCTTTTCACACCTTCAAACGTTTCTAATCCTTTTTGGATAATATCCCCCGGAACTTCTTCATAATGGCATAAAGAGATCACAGCGAGTGAATTTAATACGGCATGGTCGCCGAACAACGGAATTGTAAAACGCTCATAAAACTCATTTCGTACATACACATCAAAAGAAGTACCTTCCGTTGTTTTCTCTATATTTCGGGCTGCGAAATCATTATGTTCCCCAAACCCGTAATATAAAACTGGGACTGGTGCTTTAATCTTTTGTAAATAGGCATCGTCGCCACAAGCAATAATTCCTTTTTTCACTTGCATTGCCATTGATTGAAATGCGTTGAATACATCCTCAATATCTAGGAAATAATCTGGGTGATCAAAATCAATATTTGTCATGATTGCATAATCCGGACTGTAGGCTAGAAAATGTCTACGATATTCACATGCCTCAAATACAAAATTAGCTGCATCCTTCTCCCCTTTTCCAGTACCATCACCGATTAAAAAAGAAGTAGGTGCATATCCACTCAACACATGAGAAAGCAATCCAGTTGTAGACGTTTTTCCATGTGCACCTGTTACTGCAATGGACGTAAATTGACTCATATAGTCACCTAGAAAATTGTGGTAACGAATGACTTCTAATCCTAGTTCTTTCGCTCTAACAAGTTCAGGATGGCTATCAGGAAAAGCATTTCCTGCAATAATTGTCATGCCCTCATCAATATTTGCTTCATCAAATAACAATACTTTTATATTTCTTTCATGTAATGGCTTTTCTGTAAAGAAATACTTTTCGATATCGGAGCCTTGTACTTCATTTCCTACATCATGTAATATTTGTGCTAAAGGGCTCATTCCAGACCCTTTGATACCTGTAAAATGATACTTTGTCATACGTTGTAAACCTCCTGGGGCTATCCCCGCTTAAATACACTATTCAATCCATTTTTACTTCTATTATTCAGTCATATGCTTAGACGTACTCCCCATTATATCATTTTTTTATGCATATCTTTAATAAATAATATTAACTAAATATTTGTTCTAAACTATCGTTAGTAAGTAATACATCCCTTGCTTTACTACCCTTTTGTTCTGAAATATAACCACTCTCATACATGGCATCAATTAGCCTCGCAGCACGATTATATCCAAGGTGAAATTTACGCTGTAGTAAGGAAGTAGAAGCGGATCCTTGTTCTACGATAAAGCGGCACGCTTCTTCAAATAAATCATCTTGCTCTGAAGTTTCTGCTCGATGCAGCAATTCTTCTTGTTCGAATATATACTCGGGTGTCCCTTGACTTCTTGCATAATCAATAACTGCTTCGATTTCATCGTCTGAGACATAAGTACCTTGTATACGGTCAGGACTAGACATGCCATTTCCTTGATACAGCATATCTCCTCTTCCAAGTAATCGTTCTGCCCCTTGTTGATCTAAAATCGTACGTGAATCGATTTGAGAAGAAACAGAAAATGCGATACGCGTAGGAATATTTGCTTTAATAAGCCCCGTAATAACATCTACAGATGGGCGCTGCGTAGCTAAAACTAAATGAATACCACACGCTCTCGCTTTTTGAGCGATGCGACAAATAGCATCTTCCACTTCTGCAGGAGCCATCATCATTAAATCAGCAAGCTCATCGATTACAATCACGATATATGGAAGTTTTTGAGCAAATTGTCGCTTTTCCGTCGCAAGTGTATTATATCTGCTTATGTCACGTACCCCAATATGCGCAAATAATTGATAGCGACGTTCCATTTCCTCCACAGCCCACTTCAATGCTGCGGTTGCAGCCTTGACATCTGTAATGACAGGACTGACCAAATGAGGAATATGATTAAAAGGAGCAAGCTCTACCATTTTCGGATCGATTAATAATAATTTTACTTCTTCAGGAGTCGCTTTATACAACAAACTCACAAGTAATGAATTAATAAATACCGATTTCCCAGATCCTGTTGCTCCTGCAATTAAACCATGTGGCATTTTTCTTAAATCCAAGGTCACAGGTTTTCCAGTAAGATCGAGACCAAGTGCTGCTTCAAGTGGTGATTCCGACTGCACAAAAACTTCTGTATTTAGCACTTCCGATAAGCGAACTGCTCGGGACGTTCGGTTAGGTATTTCTATACCTATGGATCTTTTCCCTGGAATTGGTGCTTGAATACGAATATCTTTGGCTGCAAGCGCTAATTTCAAATCATCTGCTAAATTCCGAATTTTACTTACTTTCGTTCCATGACCTACAGTCAGTTCAAATTGTGTAACAGCCGGGCCTTGAACCATTTGAACGATTTCACCTGTTACTTGAAAATAAGACAATGCCTCTACTAATGTATCTGCCTGTTCTTCCATCCATTCTCTGTCCTCATCCTTCATTTCGGGAGGGAGCAAATAACTGAATGATGGTCTCGTGTAGGTTGATTGAACAATTTCCTGTTCCGTTAGTTCTTTTTCTTCGTTTAGTGTTGCTTCGGGTAATTCAGTTTTTTCTACAATCTTTTGTATTACAGGTTCGTGTATATTATTTGTATTTAGTTTATTCAGGTTTTGCTTATCTGATTTCAGCATTAGTACATTAAAAGGGCGAATATTTTCTTTTCGTCCTTCCAACTTCTCTTCCTCTACTTGTTCCAATACAGGAGTTTGTTCCTCTACAAGTGTTGCCGCAATTGCTTCCGTAGGAGTGATAGCAATTGGAGCTTCCACTTTAATCGGTTCTCCAATTTCCTCTTCTAACATTGTTTTTTCTATATTTTGCTTATCTGATTTCAGCATTAGTACATTAAAAGGGCGAATATTTTCTTTGCGTACTTCTAGCTTCTCTTCCTCTGCTTGTTTCAATACAGGTAATGGTTCCTCCACAAGTGTTGCTGCAGTTGCTTCCGTAGGAGTGATAGTAATTGGTGCTTCTAATTTAATAGGTTCTACTATTTCTTCCTCTTTTTTCAGCATTGTTTTTTCTATATTTTGTTTATCTGATTTCAGCATGAGCACATTAAACGGACGAACATTTTCTTTTCGTACTTCTAGCTTTTCTTCCTGTACTAGCTCCGATGTAGGTACAGATTCCTCCGTCTCCTTCATCGTTGGTGGGACCTCTTCTATCTCCATTTGTTCCGGAATGCTAGTAATTGGTGATTCCTCTATAATTTCTTCTATTTTTTCTTCTTTTTCTACGCTTTCTTCTTGTACTAGTTCCGGTGTAGGCACAGATTCCTCTGTCGCCTTCATCGTTGGGGGAACCTCTTCTTTCACCGTTTGTTCCGAAATGCTAGTAATTGGTGATTCCTCTATAATTTCTTCTATTTTTTCTTCTTTTTCTACGCTTTCTACTTGTACTAGTTCCGATGTAGGCACAGATTCCTCCGACTCCTTCATCGTTGGGGGGATCTCTTCTTTCACCATTTGTTCTGGAATGCTAGTAATTGGTGATTCCTCTATAAATTCTTCTATTTTTTCTTCTTTTTCTACGCTTTCTACTTGTACTAGTTCCGGTGTAGGCACAGATTCCTCTGTCGCCTTCATCGTTGGGGGAACCTCTTCTTTCACCGTTTGTTCCGGAATGCTAGTAATTGGTGATTCCTCTATAATTTCGTGAATTTTGACTTCTTTTTCTACGCTTTCTTCAAGAGGAAGTTGCGTTTCTCTATTTTTCGAAAAACCATAAATTGGTGACGGTACTTCTGTTGGCGTAAACGCTCTTTTTTTACTAGGCGTTGTAATAATCTCATCCATCGTATTCTTATCTTGTTGTTGATCTACTTTCTGTATTTTACGCTGCTGCCAAGTTTCTTGTATAGTACGTATTGGTGCATTGTCAGCGAGTGGTTTTTCTTTAGGAATTGAACTTTCTCTCCTTTTAGAAAAACCAAATACAGGTGAAGGTACTTCCGTTGGTGAAAATGCTCTTTTTTTTCTAACGATTGCGGGTGTATCCGTATCATCCACTGTTATTTTTTCGGATCGATGAATGATTGTCGGTTGCTTCCGTTGTTGCCACTTATCTTGCTTGTATAATGGCTTGTATAATTGTTCTTCTGTTAATTGTTTTTCTATAAAAGGTTCATGTATGATTTTATCTTCATTCGGTTGCTCGTAAATCGTTTCCATTTTCTCTTCATCCGAAATTAATGGAAAGCGGAATGGTGTTTTTGATCGTGTAGTCGAAACAGTTTTCTCTTCTACTTCGATTTCTTCTTTATATTCTTCTTCATTCAATCCAAATAGTTTTTTAAACCAATTCAATTTCATCACTCTTTCTAATAGATACATTCTATTTTACCAATAATGACGGGATAAGTCCTCACTTAATACAAAAAAGCACACCATATCGGCATGCTTTTTTGTATTTTGATATAAATTAGCTAATTACAGATAACTAGAACATGTCTTATGATACAAAGTGAAACTTCCAAAAGCGGGGGCTTTCTTCATCCCCACATACTGGAGAAATTGAACTCAGGCAAATAACGCCGCTTCGTGCGGCAATGCCTAAGTGGTCAACATCCTGTTGACCCGAACCAGTCGGGGATTTACAGGCTGTTTATCCCCACATATTTACATCGATTTTCTCTTACAAAAGTTGAGGTGGGGATATTACAGCCTGTTAAACCGGGACAAAAGCTGTTCCAATTTCGGCATTTCCGTCTAGAACTAATATACCTTTCACTTCTGGAGCGTTCGGTAATGCTAATTCTTTTGCGGAACATAGCATTCCACTAGATGCAACTCCGCGTAGCTCTGCGTCTTTGATGATCATTCCAGATGGCATAACTGCTCCTACTTTTGCAACTACGACTTTTTGACCTGCTTCAACATTTGGCGCACCACATACAATTTGTAAAGTTGTTTCACCAACATTTACTTGGCAAACTTTTAACTTATCTGCATTTGGATGCTGCTCTAATGTTTCTACGTAACCAACTACAAACTTAGGTGACAAATCCACTTCTAATTGGTAATCTGCCCCATTTGTATTTAAAGCTTGCTGTACTTTTTCAACAAATGCTTCTGTTAGCTCAACATTGCCTCTTGCTTCGATTTTTTCATATTTACTAAAGCCAAAAATATTGATCGCTACCACTTTGTTTGATTGCGCTTCTTTTACAAACGTTACATCACCATGTGTTTCTGTCACTACTTTTTCCACTTTTTCAGGTGTTATTTGTACTAAAAGTACATCCCCTACGCCAACTTCATTGTAAAATATATTCATTTGTCTTCTTTCTCCTTTGTTACTCGATTTTTCGCCATGATAAAAATTGGCTCTAAATCTCCATTTTCATATATAAAAGATAATGAAGTTATCGGTACTGTTCCAACTGTGAAGAAATGCATCGTCATTTGAGCTAGAACATCGTATCCTGTTTCATTTCTTATATCACCAACAATCATAACATCTTGATGGGGTACAGAAACAGTCATATCTCCAACAATTATTTTTTTCATATCTCGTAGAAGAGATTCATTTAACATGCGACTAGCATCATATCCATCGTTATTATTAAAGAAATAAAACGTATTGCCTGAAACGTAATCTTTTTTATAATTAGTTTCTAAATTTCTAACTTGGAATAGTGCTCTTTCGCGAATTTCTGTTTCTCTTATATTCCAGTTCTTAAGCATCTTTTCATCGAGTAGACGATAAGTGCTTCCTAAGTCTAACGCATAGTAAATACGTGTTTCCGCAGTATGATCTTTTGTGATAAATTTGTTGCCTTCATTGGATTTTAACGGGAAAGAGGTAGAACGAATTACTGGATATATCGAGGAGGTGGGATCAATATTTCCAGCCTTTTCTCTTTCCATCGCTTGAAATGTTTGATGAATCGTATAAACCACTTCGTCAATTGCTTGTTCTTTCTTCGTTTCATATTTTGCTAAAATAGGAGGTATCGAAATATCAATTCCTTTTTCTGTTTCTTTATGCGTCAGTCTAAGCTTGTTCGTCTCCCGATTGTAATCATATGTATATATTTCCTCAGATAGTTTTGTTTTTAAAACTCTTATAAGTTCCAGCGCTTTCATATTAAATCTTTCCTTTCAATTCAATCATATACGCATAAGGCTTTAACATTGGATGAAAAAAGTTAAACGGTCCACCATTAGTGAACCGTTTAAATGTTTTACATCGTTTGAAGAAATGATTCGATTTCTTCTTTTGTTTTGCGATCTTTACTAACAAAACGGCCTTTTTCAAAACCATTTTCGAAAACGATAAAACTTGGAATACCAAACACATCTAATTGGCCACATAAGTCGATGAATTCATCTCGATCCACGGACACAAAGGTAAAGTTTGAAAATTTGTCCTCCAGTTCGCCCATAAAAGGATCGATGAAATGACAGTCCGGACACCAGTCCGCTGTAAATTTAAAAACAACCTTCTCGCCTTGCTTTAACTGTTCGAATTGTTCTAGTGAAGATAAATTTTGCATGTAAATCCCCCTTTAGTTCGTAGAGATTGATCGAACAATTGTCATCATTTTATCCAAATTGCCCGCAATATTTTGTTGTTTAGAAATCGTTGTAAGCTTAATGCCACCAATACTAGTAATGAGTTCGTATTTCTCTGCACTATTTTCAAGTATTGCTACAAATCCAAATCGTCCATTTTGTTCAAAAGTCTTTTCCTCAACTATATTTAAATTAGTATCAGCCATCATTAAATCATAATATAGTCGACTTCCTGGCAATTCGTTCGGATTAAGAAATAATATATAAGAATCTTTCCCTTTAGAAAGAATAATATTTGTTTCATCTGGCTCCTCTTCTATGGAGAAACCACTTGGGATGAATAATTTCATATTATTAATTTCTTCATTCGGTTTTTCGGCATCGCCTTGAAAAACTAACTTTGCCTTTTCTATCCCATCTTCCACGTTTTCTTCCATGGTAGAGCATCCAACTAATAAAATGACAGCTAGTGACGCGAAAAAAACTCGCATCCAATTTCGAGTCATTTACTTTCCTCCATTCAAAGCATAACTGCTATATATTTTAACGATGATTTGTTTTACATGCAACTACAACAACTTCTTGGAAAGTTCATATTGTCCAATTAGAAGATACATAATATGCTCAAACATCATACTTCTTGTTATAAGCCCGTCCGTAAATACACCAATTGCCCCTTCGTCATGACGAATCCCTTTCCTATTTGTATAGACGTCCATAACTGGACCAAGTTCCGCACCAGCTCGTAATTTTTTGGCTATCTCATCCGGCAATGGAATACCTGCTCCCGTTGCGGTAAATATGTCACCATTATTTGTCACAAGTGCCCCCCAATTACAAATGTACATGATACCGTCTATTTCCTGAACGCCTCCTTCTAGTCCGATACCAAACACGGCATCTTGATGCCCCATTAGCTGTTTTGCACGATTGATCGCTCCTTGTCTTGTTTCTTCATTGCTCATTGGTTGCGCAGATACTAAGGAATTCACTTCCTTGTTTACAAAACTAGCATCTGGATAGTACATACGCGAAATTGTTTGAACTGCTTTTGTTTTCGCTTTATTAGTAGTTCCTATGATTATTTTCATCGACTTATTCTCCATTTCTGAAAAAAAGATGCCTCGAGGGCATCTTTTTTTATACGTTTGCTTTAATCGTTTCCAATGTAGTATGATCACATGCTTTTACTAGTTTTACTAGTAATTCTTTTGCTGCTGCATAATCATCTGTATGGATGATTGAGGACGATGTGTGAATATAGCGTGAGCATATACCGATTACAGCACTTGGAATTCCTTCATTCGATGTATGTACTCGACCGGCATCCGTTCCACCTTGGGAGATGAAATATTGGTATGGGATTTTATGTGTTTCTGCTGTATCCAATACGAATTCCCTCATACCTCGATGAGTGACCATTGTGCGGTCGAAAATACGTAGAAGTGCTCCCTTTCCAAGTTGACCAAATTCATTTTTATTGCCAGAAGCATCATTTGCAGGGCTTGCGTCTAATGCGAAGAACAAGTCGGGTTGAATCATATTTGCTGAAGCTTGAGCCCCGCGCAAGCCAACTTCTTCCATCACGTTCGCACCGGAATAGAGCATATTTGGTAGTTGCTCGTTTTGTACTGCTTTTAACAGTTCAATTGCAAGTCCACAACCATAGCGGTTATCCCAAGCTTTCGCCATAATTTTTTTATCATTAGCCATTGGTGTAAATGGACAAACTGGAACGATTTGATCTCCTGGTTTAATCCCCATTCTAGCTACATCTTCTTTATCGTCCGCACCAACATCTATGAGCATATTTTTAATATCCATCGGTTTATTACGTACTTCATCGCTTAGTAAATGAGGAGGAATAGAACCGATCACACCTGGAATGGTTTTTTCTTTTGTTACAATGTCCACACGTTGCGCAAGAAGTACTTGGTTCCACCAACCACCTAATGGTTGAAAACGAATCATTCCGTTATCGGTAATACCTGACACCATGAAACCAACTTCGTCCATATGACCAGCTACCAATATTTTCGGACCATTTGCATCTCCTTTTTTCAAGCCGAAAATTCCACCTAAATTATCTTGTACAATTTCATCCGAATATTTCGATAGCTCGCTTCGCATAAATGCACGAACTCCATGTTCATTACCAGGTGCACCTGGTAATTCTGTTAACGTTTTAAATAGTGAGCGCGTTTCTTCATTCATCTAAAAAGCCTCCTAAAGCTATATAAAAACTTAAATATAAAAAAAGATTCCACTTCCATTGTAATAAAAGAAGCATTACTTTACTACAATTAAACTTCGCATATCGAAAAATTTAAACGAAATCAGATGTGTGTTACACTAAAAAAAATGACTGGAGGAGGATTACGATGAAATTAAAAGATTATATGATGGGGCTTGGAACTGGAATTGCTATTGGGATTATCTCAAGTCAAGCCGCTAAAAAATTGAATTTAAATCGATCTGCTGAACTAGTTTTAAGAGATATAAAAACGGCGTTTAAAGAAGAGGGACCAATTGATGGATCATGGATTTTGATGAATCCAGAGCCATTTAACAAAGAGGCAATTCATACAAATGTATATAAAGGTGGTATTTCCCGGATAAAAAATGGGGAGCTTGAGCAGTTTGAATTCGCAGCAGATGCAAAAACAGGTACAGTTGTGGATTTGGTAAAAATGTAATGTAGTTTCTGAAAGAATAGCTATTCTCTATATAGAAAAAAACAGCCAAAGATGCAATTTTGGCTGTCTTTTTCTATTAGGGTTTCCTGCATACTTTAAGAATAATGCGTCTTAATGAAGTTACCGCTAGGATTTCCGCTGCAGGGCGGACGCTTTCCGCCGGGTGAGCGATGAGCGTTCGCCTGCGATGGCTCATTTGTCTCACTCATCCGGCTGGAGTCGCCGCCCTTCCGCTCCAATCCATCAAATTTGCTATCTAATCAGCGTCACTGTTTTAAATTCAATTTTGTTTAGCATTTCTTGAAAATTAAATCCAGTAAATGGTTGAACGAGACATAACATGCTGTGAACGCGACAAACTACCTTCCTAACACGACAAAGCACATCTCGAAAGCTACAAACAGGACGCTGAACACGACAAACTGGTCTAGCGGAGATGCTATATTGCGGAAATCCAAGTGGAACTTCCTTAAGACGCACTATACTTAAAAAGTGCCACACTTCTATGGAAAAATTAAGTTCTTTCTACTTTATCCACTATTTTTTTTCCATCTTCTGACCATTTTACTAAACGGTAAAAAGCATCATGGTAAAAACTAAACCAATAATTAGATTGAAATGCTTCATTTACCCACTTCTCTTTAGCAAAAACAGAAGTCATCGGGTAATCATCATAAGCCAGTACCCATAATGGATTTTGATGTGCATGAGTTGGCATTAAATCTGCCAGATGAATAATCGTCTCACCGTTTTGCTTAAACAATACAATACTATGTCCATCACTATGACCACCAGTGTGAATCATTTCGATCCCATCAACTACTTCAATTGAATCCGAAAACGTCTCTACTTGCTCTTCAATCGGCTCCCAGTTTTCTTTCCAGTATGTATTTTTTGAACGAATATTAGGGTTTTTCATTTCATTCCATTCGACTTCTGAAACATAAATTTTAGCATTTGGAAAACTAGAAACAAGCTGGTTATCAACCCATTTCGATAAACCGCACGCATGATCAAAATGTAAATGTGTCATAATTACCATATCGATTTCTTCTGGTAGTACACCGAGTTGCGCTAAATTGTCTTCCACTAGTGATTCGTTGGAAATTCCATAGTTTCGTAGTTGTTTCTCTGTAAACTTTCCGTACCCGAGTCCAGCTTCTAGTAAAATATTTTGTCCTTTGTACTGGATGAGTAGCGGATCAGATGGTAATTCGATTTGATTTTTTTCATTGACTGGATATTTCTTTTCCCATAATGGTTTTGGTACGACCCCAAACATGGCACCCCCATCCATATGAGTTGTCCCGCCTTTTAACCAAGTTAATGACATGTCGTGAAATTGAAACGTATCCATTCTCCCAAATCCCCTTTTAAATGAATTTTGCTTCTACTCGATAAATCGGTTGTCCTTTTGCAGAAAATTTCTCTTCATATTCCGTCATAATATTTTCTTCCGGCATATTTGCATGCAAATCGAGCGAAACATCTTTTATTAACATACCATAGGCAGACATACTGATTAAAGAATATTCAAATAATCCGCGGTTATCCGTCTTAAAATGTATTTCTGCATTGTCTACTAAAATAGATTCATACAGTTTCAGAAATCCTTCATGTGTTAAACGTCTTTTCGCATGTCTAATTTTTGGCCATGGATCGGAGAAATTCAAATAGACGCGGTCCACATCGTTTTTCTCAAAATATTTGTCCAAATCTGCACCGTTTACTTTTAATAAACGTAAATTTGGAAGAGGCTGTGCAGCAATTGCATTTTCAAGTGCAGAAACAATAACACTATCATACAGCTCGATCCCAATATAGTTAATATTCGGATTTTGCTTCGCCATTCCCGTTATAAACTGACCTTTCCCTGTTCCTACTTCAATATGAAGGGGATGATTATTTTTAAATTCTGACGCCCAATTCCCTTTTAATGCTTCCGGATTCGGAATGACGATTTCAGGATGGCTATTTATAAATTCCTCTGCCCATGGTTTATGTCTTAACCTCATTACGTTAAACTCCTTTTTCTGTTTGTTTTGCTAAGTTCCAAGCTTTCGGTATAACTGAAAATGAATACGAGTGATTTTCTTCTGTTATACAAGAAAATTCACCATCCGCATGCCCGTAAACTTTGTTGTGCATTGTCATTGCATAATCTTTTGCTTGAAACTGAATGACTTCTTTATACTTTGTATGTTTCCCAAAGAATACCGTGCCAAAGATAAATAATAATTTCCATCTAGCTATCTTGTATACTACGGTCATTTCAATTAATTGGTCATCTGGTTTTGATGCGGGTGATATTTTCATCCCTCCGCCAAAATATGGCTGATTGCATACAACGACGAACCAAACATCGTCATACATTACCATTTCATCTTCTTTATGTAAAGTGAAAGAAAATCGCTGAAACGTAAATAATTCTTTAATCAGGTACAAAATGTAAGTAAACTTTCCTAAGCCAAGTATATTTAATCGTCTTTTCCATTTAGAATTGTTGACGGAATAAGCAACTTTCGCATCAAATCCAAAACCAGCATTATTCACAAAAGAATACTGATCTTGACCGTTCGTTAACAAGGCCAAATCCATTTTCACTGATCCCTTATTATTATGTACGTAGTGATGCAATTGCTCTATCGTTTGAAAAACAGAAAATGTTCGGCCGAAATCATTCCCACTACCAGCAGAAATGACACCAACTCGAACATGTTTATATCCTGTAACTCCCAGAATAACTTCGTGAACTGTGCCATCGCCTCCAACTGCAACGATTAAGAAGTCATCCTTAGTCGATGCTGCATAGCTTTTAGCAATTTCTACCGCATGTCCACTTCGCTTGGTCGTAACATACATATATGGAAACGTAATAAGTTTTTTCCATTTCATCCAAACCTTTTTTCCACGCCCATTACCTGCGTGCTCATTGACGATAAAAACTACGTTAATCATCTTTTTCCTCACTATCAACGTCCCAAGAAGACCTAGAATAGGAAGTTGTTTGAACTAAATTTAAAATCGCTTGTGCAGCTTTAAATTGCATATGCTTCATTGGTGAAGGTGAGCTTTTTAATGATGAAAACCATTCTTCATATGTTCTACTATCGATAAATTGCACATTATAAGAAGAACCCGGATAGTCTATATATCCATTTCTTGAGAGAATTACTTTTCTAATCGGTAAATCTATTTCTTCTTTTTGAAAAACTTGCAATAAGATGGATTCCATACGATTGATATTAATCAACGGACTTAATACTTTTTTCTCTTCTTTCCCGCTTTTTCTTAGCCAAAATCGGTCACTACTACCGATAAATGCATCTAAATTTTGAGCTTCTAGCATGACAATACAAACGATTTCCGTTGGCAAAACAAGCATAATATCTAACTCAATCGGTGCTTTTTTTAGCTTTAATATAGGATAATAAAATAACAAATAATTATCTGGAAGATTTTGCATGAACGATCTCAATAATGTATCTCGCATAAATTTTGGATCTACATATGATTTTTCACGTAAAGTGGAACTTGCCCATTTTAATTGAAAATGGAAAAGCTGATCTAAATACATTCTTTTTAAATCCTCTTTTGTCTGCGGTTCATAAACGATTTTAGGTTCAAAAAACAGTGGCGTAGGTTCATCCGGAGTGCTATCCACAATGTCTATTTCGCTAGTTTCCCAAGTTTCTTCATCCGAGTTTTCAACCTTTTTGCGATGAAACAGCTTAGAAAAAATAGATTTTTTCTCCGGCTCTTCTATTTTTTCTTCTGTTTCTGTCCAAGTAGTGTTAAATGACCCTTTTTCGAATTCTTCTTTCGTACGTTCCCATTGTTGCCTTTTCAAGCGAACAAATTGTGTCGGGTATCTTTTCAAATCTTTTTCATAACGAGAAACATAATCCTGTAACTTCACTAATTGCGCCATTCTACACCCTCCTACTCTGAATACAATCAATTTCCTCATAGCGAGGGGATTGATTGTTATTTATTTGGAAAATGGAGAAATGAGAAACATCAAAACTCATTTTTGGTAATTGAAAATCTTTAATATGCAATTCGTCCACTGCTGCCCATTTTTTTGCAATGGTAATATGAGCGTGAAAATCTTTTGTATTAGTTATCTCTATTACTTTAGATAATTGCCTTACAACATCATGTTGTAAGGCATGTAAAAAATGGCTATTTTCTACCGCAGTATATATTACGCGAGGTGTTTGCTCATTTCCGAAATGGGCTAATTCATTCGTTGTTAGCTCGAACTTTTCCCACTTAATGTTTCGTAAACATTGCATAATGGATGAGAGAATACTTTGCTCTACATGCCCTAAGTAAAAAAGCGTGATATGCATATCTTCAGCAACTGGCAATGTCTTATGTGTTTTATGCACATTTGTATTTTCTCGCTCTTTCACGATAGCTTTTGCTATATGCATGGGAACTTTTATCCCGATAAAATAGTGTTGTTTCATACACTAATTGAAGATGGGATTTTTTGTTCAAATGCTTGTTGAAGTTTTTCTGTCCATCCTCCACGTTTACCAGTTCCGATTAGTTGACTTTCAAGCGAAATGATTGGCATTACTTCAGCATTTGTAGAAGACATAATCAGTTCGTCCATTGCTAACGCTTGTTCTTTTGTGAACGCTTCTTCGACAACTTTTAATCCAATTTCATCGCAGCAGTCTAAAATCACTTTTCTTGTAATACCATTCAATATTAAGTTACTTACAGGATGCGTATAGAGTACGTCGTCTTTAATACCGTACACATTAGAAGAAGAACCTTCTGTTATGATTCCTGAGCGATGCTGGATTGCTTCATAGCAGTCTTTACTAATTGCTTCTTGTTTTGCAAGCACATTGCCAAGTAGGTTAAGCGACTTAATATCACAACGAAGCCAGCGGATATCTTCTACGAAGCAAGCTTTTACTCCATTTTCTAGTTGAGCGAACGGACGTGTCGTTTCTTTTGTATAAGCCGTTAAAACCGATTCCACTGCAGGCGTCGGAAAATTATGCTGTCTTGGACTCGTGCCACGTGTAACTTGTAAATAAATATGACCATTATCTACTTCATTTGTCTCGATCAAATCGTGAATCATTTTATGCATAACATCTTTTGTATATGGAATGACTAACTGGATTTTATCTGCACTCGCATATAAACGATCAATATGTTCCGCTGCTGTAAATACATTGCCATTATAAATTTTAATCACTTCGTAAATGCCGTCCCCAAATTGATATCCACGGTCTTCAAATCCAATTTTCACTTTTTCTTCGTTAATAATTTTGTCATTCCATAATATTTTAGCCATTATTTTTCTCCTACAGTTGAAGTTTTACTTGCTAGCTCTACAATTGCATCTGCATAAATTGCGGTTGCTTTTACTAAATCTTCGATATCGACATATTCATCTACCTGATGAGCAACATCTTTTCTACCTGGGAACAGCATACCGAACGCAACCCCTTTATCGAGTACGCGTGCGTATGTCCCTCCACCAATGGACAGAAGTTTTGCTTCTTCTCCAGTGTTTCTTTCATACACTTTTTGCAATGTTTGGATTAACTCATCTTTTTCATCTACATAGTGTGGAGCAGAATTACTGCCTAAATCCAATGTAATGCCCATTTGTTTAAGTACTTCTCGGCAAGCAGCAAGTTTTTCTTCAAAAGGGTATGTTACAGAATAACGCATACTTACTTGCGTACATGATCCTTGTTCTGGTGCATAATGAATAACTCCAGGATTTAGTGTCGTATCACCTGAAACATCGTCCATAAAGTTTAACGCAAGTTTATGTCCTCTGCTATCTTCCCCAAAACCTTCTACTAAAAAGTCAACAAAAGCTTTAGAATGAGGTGTTAACTGAATCGTTTGTAAAAACTTCGCTAGGAAAATCGCTGCATTTACCCCTTCGTCAGGTTCCATCGCATGTGCGGATTTTCCGTGAATTAATACTTTTACCATTGGACCTTGTGGGGCAACTTCTCCTGTAATTCCGTGTTCTTTTGCAAAAGTATCAAACTTTTCTTTAATCGTGATAAGCCCACCAAAAACAAAGGCAAATGCTTCATCTGGCACCATATTCGTTCGCTTACCTGCTTGGAAAAACTGAATTGTTTCTGTTTCAGTTGAACCTGTTTGCGTAAATATTAAATTTGCTATTCCTTTTTCAGCATTAATAATAGGAAAATCTGCATCTGGTGCAAACCCAATTGTCGGCATTTGTTCTTTTTGAAAATAACGTTCTACACAACGGAAACCACTTTCTTCGTCTGTTCCTATTATCATGCGTACTTTTTTAGAAAGTTCAATTCCAGACTCTTTTACTAATTTCATCGCCATCCAAGCGGCAATGGTTGGTCCTTTATCGTCAATTGCTCCTCGACCGTAAACTCTGGTCTCAGCAACAACTCCTTCAAATGGAGGATATGTCCAGCCACTCCCTTCCGGAACTACATCTACATGACAAAGAATACCGAGAATTTCTTCTCCGTCACCCATTTCAATATGACCAGCCATATTATCTACATTTTTTGTTGTGAATCCGGCTTGTTCCCCTTCTTTAAGCATATGTTGTAATGCTTCTAAAGGTTTTGGACCGAAAGGCATTTCCTCTGTTGCCAAATCTTTTTGTAAGACACTTGGGATTTGAATAAGCTGTTGTAATTCTGCAATTATTTCTTCTTTCTTTTCTTCTGCAAGTTTTAACCAGTTCATAAAAAATCTCCTCCGCTATTCATATATATAACCATTTTACACTTATTTTGACGGGACGTCTTTGAAAATAATTTTAGTCTGTAAATGCCTGAGCTTTCAGATTTTCATGTTAAAAATTTGTAAATTAATTGATTTTAATAGAAATTTGCCAGAAAATCTACTATAATTGAATTGTCAGATAATAAAACTGGCTACCAATATAGTAAAGGGGCTGTAAATTGCAATTATTTAGTTGCTTTTCACCCATGTCGTCCGCTAGTCTAGCCAAGAGATATGATGATGAAGGAGTGGTTACTGATGAAACCAACTACTGATCGGATGCTCAATCGAATTAAAGACATGTACATGTTCATCCGAGAAAACGGAACTGTTACAACACAAGACTTAGTCGATGAATTTTGCATCACTCCTCGTACAATTCAACGAGATTTGAATGTACTTGCTTTTAATGACTTAGTTATTAGTCCAACAAGAGGCAAATGGACCACGACGAACAAGCGAGTTAAATTGACATCTTAGATATTTTCAATATGAAAAGAATGACCAAGCTCTACATTCAAGCAAGGTCATTCTTTTGCTATATTTGCTCTAATTCTTCTTCTCTTAATTCCCTATAGGCACCTTCTGCAAGTGAGTGGTCTAACTTAAGCGCACCCATTGAAAGCCTTTTTAAGTAAATAACCTTTTTCCCCACGGCCTCAAACATTCTTTTCACTTGATGAAATTTACCTTCCGTAATCGTTAATTCAATTTCAGATATGGGCCCACTTCTTAAAACATGCAATATTCCAGGTTTTGTATGATAGCCATCCTCTAATGTGACGCCATTTTTAAAAGCCTCGACATCTGTTTCGTTTACAATTCCTTGCACTTTGGCAAAATATACTTTTGGAACTTCTTTGTTAGGCGAAAGCAAACGATGCGTTAAAGCACCGTCATTTGTAAGCAACAGCAGCCCTACCGTATCCTTATCCAGCCGTCCGACTGGATAAGGTTCAAAATGCCGTACGTCATCATCCAATAAATCGATGACCGTTTTATCTCTTGTATCTTCCGTTGCAGAAACTACTCCTGCTGGTTTATTTAACATTAAATAGATGAACTCTTTATATTCTACAACTTCCCCGTATACGGATACTCGATCTAAATGTTCGTTTACATGCATCGAGCTATCCTTCACAGTGACATCATTTACTTGAATTGCCTTTGACTTGATTAACATTTTTACTTCTCTTCTTGTCCCAAAGCCCGTATGAGCTAGAAATTTATCTAATCGCATATCGTACTCCTAAAAACCAATTTTTTTCGTATATTTTGTCAGTCTTTCTCCAAAGAGCTTTTGCGCAAGCCCAAGTCGTAATGTGACATACCCATAAAAAGCCACTCCAATGGAAGCACAAACGAATATGACTACTAACGCTTCCAATTTATGATCGATCACGAACATTTTCTCAATGCCCCATTTAGACAGTAATACAAGACTCAACATTACTACATTCACAATCACTATTAAAAAAATCCGTCTAATAACCATCGGCGATTTATAATGTAATGTTTTTCGAATCGCTAACATATTTAACCCAATGGCCACAATATATCCTAGGGCAGTTGCCATAATAGCCCCATCTGTTTCAAATGCTTTTATCAATGGTGTATTTAATACGAGTTTCGTTAATATACCGAGTAACAAATTCAGGATAATAAGTTTTTGTCGATCTATTCCTTGTAAAATCGCTGTGGTTACCGGATAAAGCGCAAATAATATAGCAACTGGGGCATAATGCGCAAGCACCGCTGTTCCTGTTTCACTTTGTTGGTAAAACACAAGGTAAAATTCATTTGCTAAAACTGAAATACCCATTGCAGCTGGTACAGTCAGGAATAATAGTATTTGAAAAGTTTGGTCAAGTGATTTTCTTACTTGTCCAAAATCTTGCTTAGCGTAATAACTTGTAATATAAGGAATTAACGCCATCGAAAAACCAGTGGCAAGCATAACTGGAATCATTACAAGTTTGTGTGTAGTTAAATTTAACATTCCAAGATAAATACCAGATTCTTTTCCGCTGAAGCCGATCATCGCCATTGCACGATTAAATGTAATCATATCAACAAATTGGAATAAAGGATTTATAACACCAACTAATGCAAACGGTACAGTATAAACCAATATTTCTTTATATATATTTTTCAAAGAAATATTAGAAATCGCATTACCGCTACCTTCCAGTAAACCATTAAATTCTGGTTTTAATTTCTGCCAATACCAATATAAAACGACTAGACTTGCTATAGCACCTAAAAAAGCAGCAAAAACTGCAAACGATACAGCCGTCTTTTCCGTACCATTAAATACTTTCATCACTAAAAATGCTCCTGATAGCACAAATAATATACGAACTATTTGCTCTATCAATTGTGATACAGCTGTAGGAGTCATATGCTGATATCCTTGAAAAAACCCTCGTATTAAACTCATCACTGGTACAACGATTACTGCAAAGCTTACATACTTTATAACCGTTGCAACATCCTGAGCAGTTATCGATGTATCTTTACCTTTAATGACTGAATGCGCAATAGGTTCCGCTAGAAAATAGAGAACAAGAAATCCTAATACACCCGTTACAACCATAAGTAACATGCTGGATTTTACTAGCTTTCTGCCAGTGGCATAGTCACCTAATGTATTATATTTGGAAACAAACTTTGAAACAGCAATTGGAATACCAGAAACAGCAACAGCAAGCACAATTGAGTATGGAACATATGCATACTGGTAAAGACCGATATACTCCTCTCCAACTAGTTGATAAAAAGGAATAATATAAAGTACACCTAAAATTCTTGATAATAAGAGACCAACAGTCAAAATCATTGTCCCTTTTAATAAATTCGAAGCCATAAAACCCGCCCAATCCTATCAAATTCGCCTCGCTGTATTTGGCCCAGACCAGATTAAGTAAGGAAGTTAGCCTAATCCCGTCGCATCCTTGCGACAACAGCTAACTGATCTGCATCACGCATGCCTGAGCTTTGCTAGAGAAATTCCTCTCAAAATCTGTGGCATCCGCCGGAGGCTTTAACTCTAAAACATTTGCTGAATGAAGTTAAATTGTCTACACTACAGTTTACATCTGTCTCATGAAAACCACAATCGTGTATAATAAAGAAAAAAGTGAAAGTGTGAACTATTTATGTATGACGTTATTGTAATCGGTGGGGGTCCATCAGGATTAATGGCCGCAGCTGCTGCTGGAGCAGAAAAGAAAAAAGTATTACTTATTGAAAAAGGTTCGAAGCTTGGGAAAAAACTTGCTATATCTGGTGGTGGACGTTGTAACGTAACGAATAGACTTCCTCAAGAAGAAATTGTCAAAAACATTCCTGGAAATGGTCGCTTTTTGTTCAGTCCATTCTCTGTTTTTAATAATGAAGATATTATTGCGTTTTTTGAAAATCTTGGGGTTGCTTTAAAAGAAGAAGATCACGGAAGGATGTTCCCTGTCTCCAATAAAGCAATGGACGTGGTCAACGCGTTACTCGATGAGTTAAAAAGATTAAATGTCGAAATTAAACTAAATTCACCAGTTGCTAAACTGTTAATGAATGATGAAAAAGTCATTGGCGTTCGTCTTGCTACTGGTGAAGAAATCACTGCTAACGCAGTTGTTGTTGCAGTTGGAGGAAAAGCAGTTCCGCAAACAGGATCTACTGGTGACGGGTATCCATGGGCGGAAAAAGCGGGACATACGGTTACTGATCTATATCCAACAGAAGTTCCTTTATTATCTAGCGAGCCTTTTATTAAATCAAAAGAACTTCAAGGACTTGCACTGCGAGATGTTGCGGTTTCCGTACTTAAAAAAAATGGAAAACCGATTATCACACACCAAATGGACATGCTCTTTACCCATTTCGGCCTCAGTGGTCCAGCCATATTACGCTGCAGCCAATTTGTTGTGAAAGAGCAAAAGAAAAACGGAGGACAACTTGTACAAGTTCGAATAGATAGTATACCTGAACAAAACGAAGAGCAAACATTCCAATCTCTACTCTCTGCCATTAAAGAAGATCCGAAAAAAGCGGTGAAGAATGTTTGGAAAGGAATCGTGCCGGAAAGATGGCTATTGTTTTTATTGGAGCGAGCAAGTATCGAGGAAAGTGAAGACGGTCAAAATCTAGCACACGATAAAATAAGAGAACTTGCCCACCAACTAAAGCAATTTACGGTGAACGTTTACGGGACCCAACCACTCGATAAAGCTTTCGTTACGGGTGGAGGTGTGTCTATTAAAGAAATTGAACCGAAAACTATGGCTTCTAAGAAAAAAGCTGGTTTGTATTTCTGCGGAGAGATTCTGGATATTCATGGTTATACCGGTGGTTATAATATTACCTCTGCGCTTGTAACTGGGAAAATTGCAGGTATGAGTGCTGCTGGTTTTATTGAGTGATCCTCTGGGAAACTCATCATTTTCATTTGACTTTAAAAAAATATTGTTGATATTCGGATTATAAATAAAAAGGACCAAATTCAAGGTCCTTTTTATTGTGTTCTTGTATAACTATGCCCAGTTAGTTGAAAAATATTTTTTTATCCTTGTGTTTTTAAAAAAGCATTCCTCAATGCAATGGAATGCTTTATAAATCCTCAAAACTATTCGTTTCAAGATGCGTACTAATTTTAACACCGTACATACTTACGTTTAAAACCAAGTTTACCTCTATCCACTTCTTTTTGAATACTTTCGTAAGCATTTAGGAAACTGCTTTTTTTCTTTTCCCGTTTCACTTCTACTATCCCTATGGCCTTTGCGGTCTCGGCTGCCATCTCATGGAGCGGCAAATAGGAAATCCCCACGGTGTAAACAAAATTATTCATAGCGGATTTCGTTCGTTCTGGCGAATCGTGAATCGTATTTTTCACCATATCAAGCATTTTGGAAATCTTTATTTCTGAAAATTCGACGTCTTTCCTATTTCCTAACAGCCAGCAGTAGCAACTCCAGCCTGCAGACATTTTTAGCTCTTCACCACTTGCAATCCATTTATCAGCAACCTCTTGTGCTATATCGGACTCTGATAAAGTTACAGCTACTACATAATCGGAAAGCATATAAAAATACGCTGCATCTATCCAACGTTCATAGTCCGATTCCGTCATGGCTTTTGGGTCTGCAATAATGCCTGCTAAGTACATGGCATCGTAGTTCCCTGTGGTATAAAGCTCTTCAGCTAAAGGCTGGTCTTTTTTTATTTTCTTAGCAATTGGTTTCATAGCGCCTGTAGCCACGCCAAAAAGCGGCTCATGTGCACCATTGGATATGTATATTTTTTTCGTTCGTTCCTTGCTAAGTGCTTCAAGCTCCTGCATAACTATTTCTAAATTCATCGTTTAACACTTCCTTCTTTTGAAGTTTTCCCCTAATATTTTGCCCATCAAATACAATATCATTATTCTATAACAAACTACCAATAAAAAAACACAAAAAAATAATTGAATCTTATAACTACTTATACTACAATGGTGTTTAACAAGCGATGAAGAAGAATAGTAGCGATGTGAAATGCTAAAGAGAGCTGGCGGTTGGTGCAAGTCAGTGCAAATGCATGTCGTGAATGGGCTTCTGAGCTCCGAGCTGAACGTATTAGTAGGCTTAGGCGTATGTCTACGTTACAAGACGCGCAACTATTTGGTTGTAAATAAGCGGATTACAAAAGTAATCAATGAAGGTGGCACCACGGCTCTCCGTCCTTTTTAGATGGAGGGCCTTTTTGTGTTCAGTTGAGCAGAGAAAAGGAGAGATGAGCAATGACAGTTGAGACGAGAAGCTACGAGATGAAAGAGATCCAGGGAGACATGATGACACCTATCTCCATTTATCATTCATTAAATGGGGATAAGAAAATGCTATTTGAATCATCCGCAAAGCATGAAGAAAGCGGACGTTATTCGTTTATCGCATTGAATCCGATTGCAGAACTAATCGGGGACCAATCTAGCTATACATTATCATATAGAAGCGGGGAAAAAGTGATAGAATCAACGTCTGTTATAGAAAAGCTGAAAAAATTGATGCCTATCCATCCAGAAAAGTACCCCTTTTCATTTTTCGGCGGAGCTATTGGGTATTTTGGCTATGAAACGGCATTTTATCAAGAAAAAATTGGAAAACCTTTACCAGATGAATTAGAAATGCCCGATCTACATCTGATGTTTTATGACACGTTTATTGTGTATGATCATGTAAAACAATCCGTTACGATTGCTGCAATCGATTTATTTGAAAATGGTCGCACACAACAAGAAATGCTAGATGCTATAGAAGAAATATATTCTGATTTACAAGTTGGTACGACATTTCAAATGGATACCGTAACAAAACTAGCATTTAAACCGATGATGGAAAAAGACCTGTTTGTTCAAATGGTAGAAAAAGCAAAAGAACATATTTTCAAAGGCGATATTTTTCAAGCTGTTTTATCGCAGCGATTTACCTCCCCTTTTGAAGGAAATCCTTTTTCGCTGTATCGACAACTTCGTACAGCAAATCCTTCACCATATATGTTTTATATGGACTTTGGAAGCTATACAGTACTCGGAACTTCCCCGGAAAGTTTAGTAAAAGTAGATAAAGGGATCGTCACAACAAATCCAATTGCTGGGACAAAGCCGAGAGGAAAAACGGCGGAAGAAGATATGCAATTTGCAAAAGATTTACTCAACGATGAAAAAGAAATTGCTGAGCATCGTATGCTTGTAGACCTTGGACGTAATGATATTGGAAGAATCTCAGAAATTGGTTCCGTGCAAATTGAAAAATATATGACAATTGAATACTATAAATACGTCATGCATATTGTCTCAGAAGTTACTGGTCGACTTAAGAAAGACTTGCATGTACTAGACGTATTAACCGCATGTTTACCAGCTGGAACTGTATCGGGAGCACCGAAAATTCGTGCAATGCAAATTATTAATGAGCTAGAGACCACAAAACGCGGTGTTTACGCTGGGGCAGTTGGCTATATTTCTGTCACCGGTAATATGGATTTAGCACTTGCTATACGTACGATGGTTGTGAAGGATAACAAAGCTCATGTTCAAGCTGGTGCCGGTATCGTCTATGATTCTGTTCCGACTAGCGAATATGAAGAAACGCTCAATAAAGCAAAAGCACTTTTAGAGGTGCAACGATGATTTTATTGATCGATAATTACGATTCCTTTACGTATAATTTATTTCAGCAAGTAAGCGGTCTTGGGAAAGATGTGCAAGTTGTAAGGAATGATGCTATCACGATTGAAGAAATAGAACAACTTTGTCCAGAAGCAATTATTATTTCACCTGGTCCGGGTACTCCAGCGGAGGCAGGTATTTCGATTGAAGTCATTCAAAAACTATATAAAAAGTATCCGATACTTGGAATTTGCCTTGGACATCAATCGATTGGTGCAGCGTTTGGAGCGGATATAGTGCAAGCAAAAACAATTATGCATGGGAAGATTTCAAATGTAGAACATACTCATTCATCCTTATTTGAAGGTTTTAACGGACCAATTTCCGTTATGCGTTATCATTCACTCGTGATTGATGAAAATACATTAAGTGACGAACTTGAAGTACTTGCTAGAGCCCAAGATGACAATGAAATTATGGGCATTAAACATCGAGACTACCCAGTATTCGGATTCCAGTTTCATCCTGAATCTATAGGTACCGAGCAAGGAAATCAAATGATGCAGACATTTATAGCAACACTTGGGTGACAATATGCACTTTTAAGATAAAATCAGGAGCTCCTAGTTACTTTCTAGGGGCTTTTTGCGTTGGCAAAAGATTGAGAAAGGGGTTTAGTTGGAATTTCGAGAGGTTTAGTTAGAATTTTTGAGTATTTAGTTGGAATTTCAGAGGATTTAGTTGTAAAAATGAAGAGTTTAGTTGTAATAGCCAAAAAACGGTAAAAAAAACTGCTTATCCCTCAAAGAAATAAGCAGCTTTTCATATTGTTAGATTACGATATTCACCATTTTACCAGGAATTGCAATAATTTTCTTCACTTCTTGACCTTCCAGCCATTGTTGCACTTGTTCAGAAGCAAGTGCTAGTGCTTCTAGCTCTTCTTTTGTTGCGTCTTTAGCCACGAGAAGTTTAGCACGTACTTTTCCTTTAATTTGAACAGGAATTTCTACTTCATTATCGACTAATTTAGATTCGTCGAAAGTTGGCCAAGATTCATACACGATTGTATCGTCATGTCCAAGAATACTCCATAGTTCTTCTGCAATATGCGGTACGATTGGAGAAATAAGTTTAACAAATCCTTCTACATATTCTTTGGAAATTGTCTCTGCTTTATATCCTTCATTAATAAATACCATCATTTGCGAAATAGCTGTATTATAATGCATTCCTTCAAAGTCTTCTGTTACTTTTTTAACCGTTTGGTGATAAGCTTTTTCCATATTGGCAGAAGAAGTGTCTGTTACTTTAGCGCTCAATTTACCATCTTCATCGACAAGTAAACGCCAAATACGATCTAGGAATCGACGTGAACCGTCTAAACCGTTTGTTGACCAAGGTTTTGAAGAATCCAGTGGTCCCATGAACATTTCATATAGACGAAGTGAATCGGCACCATGACTTTTCACAATATCATCAGGGTTTACTACATTTCCTTTGGACTTAGACATTTTTTCGTTACCTTCGCCTAGGATCATTCCTTGGTTAAATAGCTTTTGGAATGGTTCTTTCGTTGTCACAACACCGATGTCGTAAAGGAATTTATGCCAGAAACGAGCGTACAGTAAATGTAGTACCGCATGCTCAGCACCACCAACATAAATGTCAACTGGAAGCCAACGTGTTGCTAGTTCTGGATCGACAAGTGCTTCGTCATTGTTTGGATCGATATAACGTAAGTAGTACCAGCAGCTACCTGCCCACTGTGGCATTGTATTTGTTTCACGACGCCCTTTTTTCCCTGTTACCGGGTCTACTACATTTACCCATTCCGTAATATTCGCTAGTGGAGATTCACCTGTTCCACTTGGTTTAATATCCGTTGTTACTGGAAGCATTAATGGTAGTTCAGACTCATCTACAGGTGTAGAAGTGCCATCTTCCCAATGGATAATTGGAATTGGTTCGCCCCAATAACGTTGACGGCTGAATAACCAGTCACGAAGGCGATACGTGATTTTCTTTTCACCTTTACCGTTTGCTTCAAACCATTCGATCGCTTTTGCAATCGCTTCTTGTTTATTTAAACCATTCAAGAATTCTGAGTTAACAAGCGTACCGTCAGCAGTGTATGCTTCTTTTTCAATATCGCCACCAGAAACTACTTCAACGATTGGCAAATCAAATTGTTTTGCGAACTCATAGTCGCGCTCATCGTGAGCAGGAACTGCCATAATAGCACCTGTACCGTATGACGCTAACACATAATCAGCAATCCATATTGGCATTTTTTCGCCACTCACTGGGTTAACCGCATAAGCACCTGTAAATACACCTGTTTTATGTTTTGCAAGATCTGTACGTTCTAGATCACTTTTCAATTTCACTTGATCTTTATAAGCTTGCACCGCTTCCGCTTGGTCAGCTATTGTGATTGTATCCACAAGCTTATGTTCAGGCGCTAATACTGCATAAGTTGCCCCAAAAATAGTATCTGGTCGAGTTGTAAATGCACGGAATGATTCATTTGTACCATCTACTTCAAATGTAAGTTCTGCACCCTCTGAACGTCCAATCCAGTTGCGCTGCATCTCTTTCAAACTTTCTGGCCAATCTAGTTCTTCCAAGTCTTCCAAAAGTCTATCTGCGTAAGCAGTTATACGAAGCACCCATTGACGCATTGGACGTCGTTCTACAGGATGCCCTCCACGTTCTGATACTCCATCGATTACTTCTTCGTTTGCCAAAACAGTTCCCAATGCAGGACACCAGTTTACAGGCACTTCATCTACATATGCTAGACCTTTTTTATATAGTTGAATGAAAATCCATTGCGTCCATTTGTAATAAGAGGGGTCTGTTGTATTGACTTCCCTATCCCAATCAAATGAAAAACCAAGATCCGTCATTTGACGTTTGAATGTAGCAATATTCTTCGCAGTAAATTCTGCAGGGTCATTACCTGTATCGATTGCATATTGCTCTGCAGGAAGTCCAAAAGCATCCCATCCCATTGGATGAAGAACGTTATATCCTTGTTTACGTTTGAACGCACTTAGAATGTCCGTTGCAATATATCCTAGTGGATGCCCAACATGTAAACCTACTCCTGATGGATAAGGAAACATATCCAATGCATAAAACTTTGGTTTTGATGGATCATCGGTCATCTTATATGTTTTATTTTCTCGCCAATACTTTTGCCACTTTTTTTCAATTTCTTCATGATTAAAACTCATTGAATTTCCTCCTTAAAATAAAAAAACTCGTCCCTTAAAAAACTAAGGGACGAGAGATTATTATACTCACGCGGTACCACCCAAATTAGTGAAAATCCACTCAACTTGATTCCTTAACGCGGAAAACGGTATAAGCTACTCAAAGTTCACTTACACAGACTCAAAGGCGAGTTCAATAATTCGTTCCGCTAACTTCCACCAACCGTTAGCTCTCTTTAGAAACACTCATTATTTACTAATCCTTTTCACAGTCACTTCTATTAGAATTTATTCTAATGGATTTCAATATAAAATACAAGCTGTACTTATATCGCAACGTTCTCTTTAACATCTTTAGTAATTAGCGTTGCTTCTGTTGCATCAATAATATCTTGAATTGAGTATCCTTCAAATACTTCTTTCAATTCTAGACCTTCTTCTGTTACTTCTATCATTGCCCGTTCTGTAATTATTTTATTCACAACTGCTTTACCTGTTAACGGTAATGCACATTCTTTTTTAATTTTAGCAGAACCGTCTTTTGCACAATGGTCCATAATAACGATGATTTTTTTAGCACCATGTACTAAATCCATTGCCCCGCCCATTCCTTTAATCATTTTCCCTGGAATCATCCAGTTCGCTAAATCCCCTTTTTCCGAAACTTCCATTGCCCCTAAAATCGCCACATCGATATGCCCACCGCGAATCATCGCAAACGACTCGGCACTAGTGAAAAAGGAAGATCCAGGAATCGTCGTTACGGTTTCTTTTCCTGCATTTATAAGATCTGGATCTACTTCTTGTTCAGTTGGGTATGGACCGATACCGAGTAATCCATTTTCCGATTGTAAAACGACCGTCTTATCCGGAGAGATGAAATTCGCTACTAGTGTTGGAATCCCAATTCCTAAATTGACATAGTTACCATGTTCGATTTCCTTTTCTGCTCTTCTCGCAATTTTCTCACGTGTATTCAACTTAGTCTCCCCCTTATGAACGTGTTGTTAGACGTTCGATTCTTTTTTCTTGTGCCGCTTGGAAAAGTCCTTGTACATAAATACTTGGTGTATGTATTTGTGCTGGATCTAAATCTCCTGTTTCTACAATCTCTTCTACTTCTGCAATGGTGATCTTCCCTGCAGCAGCCATCATTGGATTGAAGTTTTGGGCTGTTTTGTTGTATATTAAGTTACCAAACTTATCCGCTTTTGCAGCACGAATTAATGCAAAATCAGCACGTAGTGACTCTTCTAAAACATATTCTTTACCATCATATACGCGCACTTCTTTGCCATCTGCTACTATTGTACCTACTCCAGCTGGCGTAAAGAAAGCTGGTATCCCCGCGCCGCCTGCACGAATTTTTTCTGCAAGTGTTCCTTGTGGCGTCAATTCCACTTCTATTTCACCTGAGATTACTTGACGTTCAAATTCTTTATTTTCTCCTACATAGGAGCCAATCATTTTTTTAATTTGTTTATTTTTTAGTAGAAGTCCAAGACCCCATTCATCTACACCACAGTTATTTGAAATTACTGTTAAATCTTTTACACCTTTTTCCACTAAAGCTAAAATGAGCTGTTCAGGTATACCAACAAGACCAAAGCCCCCTACCATTAATGTCATTCCATCTTCAATGTTTGCTACAGCTTCACTTGCTGAACTGTAAATTGGTTTCATCGTCCCAATCCCCTTTCTGTTTAAAAACTTTCCTCTATTTTATATTCTCAAATATTGGACAATTTAGCAATCGCATTTCTATGAAATAAGCGAATAATATCTCAACGACTTATCCTCCGTTTCCAAGCAACGCAAAAAACGAACTATTCGACAATCGTCAAATAGTCCGTTTTTTAAGTGGTAAATCATATAGCAAACTCGTTACAATTGCAAAAATCATCAAACTCGTAAGTATTAATATCATCATTGGCGTCCCATAAGCCTCTACGAGCAAACCTCCTATAAAAGGTCCAATCATTCGTCCAATAGTGGCCATACTATTCACAATCCCTTGATAAAACCCTTCTCTCCCTTTCGGAGCTAACTGATTAGCAAGCGTTGGTACTGCCGGCCAAACGAACATTTCCCCAATCGTGAGAATGACCATAGCGGTAATAAACATTGCATAGTTTTCCGCAAACGCAACGACAACAAAAGATCCCATAAAAATGACAATCCCGATGATAAGCTGCGCTTTTATTTTATGCTCCAAGCGGTTAATAATCGGTTTGATCAGTGGCTGTGCCAATATAATAAGCGCCCCATTGATTGTCCATAACAAACTATATTGTTTTAACGATATCCCTAAATCTAACACATGAGTAGAAATAGTCGAAGTCCACTGCACATATACAATCCAGGTCAGCATATACCCAATCGTTACAATCATCATGGCATAGAACGGTGCTTTTTGTTTAATTTCCTTTTGTTCATTCAACACCGAGCTATGTCTATTCGTCGTAACAACTAGTTTTCGATAAAAAAACCAAACAATTGCTAAAAATAAAATGTAGGTCAGCAGATTCGCCATAAATATATCATTAATATTATTATCCGCTACTACCCCTGCAATGGCTGGTCCAATCGCAACTCCAACATTTTGGGCCAAATAAATCGCATTAAATGATTTTCTACCACCTTCTGGCCAAACACTACCGACCATTGCATACATACTTGGAAAAATAATTCCTCCACTAAACCCTAAAATCGCAACAAACCATATATATTCTGGCCATCCATGCCAAATTGTCAACAATACTAAAGCAAACATAGACAATATAATTCCTAGCATGATCGATTTATAACCACCAATACGGTCGAACAAATATCCTCCAAGTAAATTACCTACTACACCTGTTCCGGCATTAATCATTAGAACAAACCCAGCCATCGAAAGAGACTGCCCCAAATAATCATGCATATAAATGGTATGTAACGGCCACAAGAAGGAATTCCCCATCGTATTGATAAACATTCCGATGATTAAAAGCCATACAGCTTTTGGCATACAAAACACCTCATTTCCTCGTACGCTAAACTATTGTATGCTTTTTTATATGGCACATCAAGATGGATACAACAAACTTCACGAAGACGTGATAAAATAGGCATGTTAAGGAGTGAATTTGCATGGATGAAAACAACTTTTCTTTTCCATCAGATGGAAAAAGGTATTATACATGGAATAGATTTTTGCGCGATAAATTTGATCAAAAAATTTTCAAAGTCGCACTAGACGCAGGTTTTGATTGTCCAAATAGAGACGGTACAGTCGCTTTTGGGGGTTGCACATTTTGTAGTGTTGCTGGGAGTGGTGATTTCGCTGGAGATAAAGTCGATCCAATTCCAGTACAATTCGAAAAAATAAAATCCAAAATGCATGAAAAGTGGAAAACTGGAAAATACATAGCCTATTTTCAAGCATATACAAATACACATGCCCCACTTCCAGTACTAAAAGAAAAATTCGAAGCAGCATTAGCATTAGAAGGTGTCGTTGGCATCTCCATCGCAACTAGACCCGACTGCTTACCAGATGATGTAGTCGAATATCTAGCCGAACTAAATGAACGAACTTATTTATGGATAGAGTTAGGTCTTCAAACCGTTCATGAACGTACGGCAAATCTTGTTAATCGTGCGCATGACTACCCTACTTATGTAGAAGGTGTAAACAAATTACGAAAACATGGCATTCGAATTTGTACACATATTATTAATGGACTCCCTTTAGAAGATCGAGAAATGATGATGGAAACTGCCCGTGAAGTTGCCAAGCTAGATGTACAAGGGATTAAAATACATTTACTTCATTTGTTAAAAGGGACTCCTATGGTGAAACAATACGAAAAAGGGAAGCTAGAATTTATGGAAAGAGATGCATATATTCAGCTCGTTGCCGACCAATTAGAAGTACTTCCCCCTGAAATGGTTGTTCAACGTATTACAGGCGATGGGCCAATTGACTTAATGATTGGACCAATGTGGAGTGTCAATAAATGGGATGTATTAAATGGAATAGACGCGGAACTCGCAAAACGTAATAGTTATCAAGGGAAATTATATGAAAAGACTGGTGTTTTACGATGATATTAAAAAGAGTTTTACCATTTGCAAAAGAATTACTAGCAAGTGTTATTGAAAAAGGTGATTCAGTTGTAGACGCAACTGCCGGAAATGGACATGATACATTGTTTCTTGCGGACCTAGTAGGAGAAAATGGACATGTCTATGCTTTTGATGTTCAAAAAGAAGCTATTCAATCAACTTCGGATAAGTTAGAACAAGCAAATTTGTTCGGACAAGTTTCGTTAATTCATGATGGGCATGAAAATGTCGCGAAATATGTGCATGCAGAAGTGTCAGCTGCCATTTTTAATCTAGGCTATTTACCTGGTAGTAATCATGAGATCGTTACAAGAGGAGCTTCGACGATTCAAGCGATTGAATCTCTTTTACATTTATTAAAAGTTGGTGGGTTAATCGTTTTAGTCGTTTATCACGGGCATGAAGGTGGTAAGTCAGAAAAAGAAACATTATTATCTTTTGTCCAACAATTACCCCAGTCATACGCGCATGTGCTATCGTATCAATTTGTAAATCAACAAAATGACCCGCCTTTTATATTGGCGATTGAAAAGATGAAAGCGAATTAACACTTCATTTCTTATACAGTAAATAAATTGATCCTTTGTGAAGCAAATAATTCAGAAATCTCCCTGATTTTTTTCTTCACAAGGACAAATTTTCCTCCACCTCTATGCATATCAGTAGAAAATATGGGTATAGTACTTATAAAAAGGAGTACTCCATGCCTAAAATTGCCTCTATTAGTACATATAAACCTCCTTATACATTAAACCAAACAAATATTGAGCAACTAACAAAAGAACTTTTTAAAGACAAAATTGCACAACTGGATCGATTATTAAAAGTGTTTGAAAATGGCGATATTGTAACTCGTAATTTTTGTGTACCTTTAGAATGGCATCAAACAAACCATACATTTGAAGAACGTAACAATATTTATATTGAGTTAGCGACAAAATATAGTGTAGAAGTAATTCAAGCATGTCTCCAAAACACGCACTTTTTACAAAGGACGGTCCATCCAGAAGAAATAGATGCCATTATATTCGTTAGTACTACCGGAATTTCTACTCCTAGCATCGATGCTCGTGTAATGAATCAACTCCCTTTTTCTGACCGCATGAAACGAATCCCATTATGGGGGCTAGGGTGTGCTGGAGGCGCTGCTGGAGTTAGTCGAGCATTTGATTATTGCAAAGCCCATCCGACGGAAAAAGTACTCGTTGTTTGCGTAGAGCTTTGTAGTCTTACATTCCAACCAAATGATTTTTCGAAAAGTAATTTAGTAGGAGCTTCTCTTTTTGCTGACGGTGCTGCATGTATATTAGTATGTGGAAATGAGGCCACTGTTTCAACGAAAAGATCCGTTCCTCACATTATGAATACAGCTTCTAAATGGATGCCAGACTCCGAAAATGTAATGGGATGGGATATTAAAAATAGCGGATTACATGTTGTGTTCTCCAAAAGCATCCCTTCGATCATATCTAATTGGTTAGGACCGTTTATCGATGAATTTTTTACGGAACAACAAATGACAAAAGAACAACTCGCCCATTTTATTGCACATCCTGGAGGAAAGAAAGTTTTAGAAGCATATGAGGAAACACTTTATCTCACACAAGAACAGACTTCAATATCTAGGGAAGTGCTAAGAAATCATGGAAATATGTCTTCCCCTACTGTTCTTTATGTATTGGAGCAATTCATGCAACAAGAAAATAAAAAAGGGGATATTGGTTTACTCGTAGCACTAGGACCTGGATTTTGTGGAGAAGCAGTTTTACTAAATTGGGGGGATTAGCATGTTATTTTTTATCATCATATTCCTAGTTATTGCACAAAGAATTATAGAAGTATTGATCGCGAAACGAAATGAAAAAAAGATGCTGGCACAAGGAGCATATGAAGTGGGTAGCTCCCATTATCCTTATATGGTTGCACTTCATGTAAGCTTTTTTGTTTGTTTGATTGCGGAAGTAGTGTTTTTTGATCAACGTATTTCTCCATTGTTTCCACTGTTTTTAGTCATCTTTTTATTTGTTCAGGCACTTCGTATTTGGTGTTTAACTTCTTTAGGTACATTTTGGAATACGAAAATCATGATTTTACCTGGTGCCCATGTGGTAAAAACTGGTCCATATTTGTATATTAGACATCCGAACTATGTGGTCGTTTGTATTGAAATAGCTCTATTACCTTTAATGTTCCAAGCCTACTTTACAGCAATTTGCTTTACTCTATTAAATTTAGCGATGCTTTCGGTACGCATTCCACTGGAAGAGAAAGCTTTAATGGAAGCTACTGACTATACAGAGGAATTTAAAAAGAAGATTTCGGCATCGTGACCGAAATCTTCTTTTTTTGTTTTATTGTAGATTTGCAGCTTCTTCCACTGCTCTAGCTACTAAATGATGTACAGCTGGATCTAGTGGATTCGGTATTAATTCTCCCGGTTTCGTATGACTGACAATTGCTTGCGCTGCCGCTATTAGCATTGGATATGTAATAGCAGATGCTCCAGCGTCTAATGCACCTTTGAAAATACCTGGGAATCCGATTACGTTATTTACAGAACGTCCATCTGCAGCAAAAGCTGCTCCTGCTGCAATTGCTTCGGCTGGAAGTATTTCTGGATTTGGATTAGAAAGTGCTAAAATGATTTGTCCTTTTCTGATCATTTCAGATTTGATCAAACCAGATACACCAGTTGTCGCAACAATAATATCACATGTTTCCATCATATTTTCGAGTGATTCGATTGTTTTTCCGCCATAGCTAATCAGACGATCTTGCGCTACTTCTTGGCGATCAAGTCCATAAACTTCTTCTACTCCATAAGCCATTAGCATACGGCAAATCGCAAGACCAGCAGCGCCAAGACCAATTTGACCAATTTTCGCTTTTTTCACATCTACATTTGTAGACTTGCACGCAGAAAGAATTGCCGCTAAAGCGACTACTGCTGTACCGTGCTGATCGTCATGCATAACAGGAATAGGAAGCTCTTCTTTTAGTCTTTCTTCAATTTCAAAACAGTGCGGTGAACCGATATCTTCTAGTAAAATCGCTCCGAATCCTTTATGAATATGCTTCACTGTTTCTACTATTTCATCTGGATCACTTGTATTTAATAGAATCGGAATTCCACTTAATCCAACGAATTGATCTAGTAATACAGCTTTCCCTTCCATCACTGGCATGCCAGCAACTGGACCGATATTTCCTAATCCTAATATTGCTGTACCGTCTGTTACAATGGCAACGGAGTTTCCAATCGATGTGAAATAGTTAGCTTTTTCTGGATGATGGAGAATTTCCATACATACACTTGCAACACCAGGCGTGTAGATTCGTTGTAAATCTCCAAGGGAGCGTACATCTAATCTACTCTTCATCGCAATTTTTCCACCTTCATGCGCGTTCATTACATCATCTGTTACCGCATGAATTTTCACACCGTTTCCAATCTCTTCAATATTCGCGATCACTTTATCTAATTGCTCAATAGATTTACATGTAATCGTAATATCACGAACCGTCGTCAATGCACCACTTTTTAACGTGGTTATGTCGCCAATATCTCCTTCTCCTAGACCGATTGCAGTTGCAACTTTTGCAAAATTACCTGGCTTTGAAGGAGTTTCCACAATAATATTTCGAATAATATGTTGGTTTTGCATGTTATTTCCCCTTTAAACTCTCTATTTCGACCACTCGATTATAACATAAGAAAATCCCTCATTCATAAGGAATGAAGGTTTCTTTCGTATTAAGAGAATAATAGTGCTTCTAATGCTAATGGTTCTATATATTGACCATCTTTATATACACGCATATTCCCACCAGAGATTTCATCAATTAAAATAATTTCATTCGTTTTAGCATCTCTGCCAAACTCCAATTTAATATCATATAATTCTAGCCCTTTTGTTGCTAAATCTTCTTTCACTAATTGAGAAATTTGTTTTGTTAATGTTTGTAATGTTTCATATTCCGCTTCGGATAAAATAGCAAGCATAGAAAGCGCTTGTTTAGAAATAGGAGGATCTTGACGATCGTCGTCTTTAATCGTTACTTCCACAAATGCATCCAAGGGTTGTCCTTCTTCACAGTAAGCACCATATCTACGAAAAAAGCTTCCGACGGCTTTAAAACGACAAATGACTTCAAGTCCTTTACCAAACACTTTTGCTTCTTTAACAGTCATTGTAGATTGTTCGATATTCGAATCGATAAAGTGCGTTGGTATTTCTTTGTCTATTAACTTTTGAAAGAAATAAGTCGTCATACGTAGACCTGCTTTTCCAGCACCTTCGATTGTTAAACCTACTGTATTTGCACCTGGATCAAAAACGCCATTCTCGCCGGTCACATCGTCCTTAAACTTTAATAATACGTCCCCATTATCCATTTTGTAAACGTCTTTCGTTTTTCCTTGGTATGTAAGATTCATTTGCTACTACCTCCTTATATTAACTATGGCTTATTTTACACCTAAATGATGCATTCAAACAATATAGCCGATAGACCTTAGTACATTGTTTATAAAAGAATGAGAATAGGCAAAAATTTCTTCTCGTTCAGGTTCTTGATGCAAATCATGAAAACAATTTTTCCATTCTTTAAACTGGTATTCGGAAAGAGTTTGTTTTTTTAACCAACTGATTGTTGCATGAGTATCCGTAATTTTGTCTCGTTCTCCTGTCATTAATAAAACCGGAACATTAGGGATAGATTCTTCTGACTGAACGACTGTTTTCATCAATGTTTGCAATTCCTTATACCAGTCATTCGAAACAAGCGTACGATATGCTGGATCTTCTACAAATTGGCGGTATACATCGTAATTTCTCGTTAATTCATTTAACTGGATATCATGGTTAATCTTTTGCGGAACGGATAATTTAGCTAACGCATTTGTCCATTTAGAAGGCATTTTTTTCAATTGTAGCCAAGGGGATGTTAGAATGACCCCCGCATATTCTATCTCTAGTTTGCGCATTACTTTCACTAATAATGTTGCCCCTAAACCATGCCCCATTAAAAAGATTGGTAGATCATATGTTACGGCAACTTGAAGTGCCTGTTTTATATATTCTTTATACAATTCAAAAGGCTCATCATGCAATCCTTTTGCTTTTTTTAGTTCCCCATGACCGGGTAAATCCCCCGTAACGATATGGCAATTGGAGCTTCTCAATTTTTCAATTAGCCAAGCATATCTTCGATGGTGTTCATATGCGCTATGCACGAGGACAATTACTGCCTTTGGTTTTTCTTCTGCTTCCCATTTCCACATGAACAGCACACCTTTCTTATGTATTCCCTTATTCTTGTTTGTTTGTTACGATTAATTATATTCTATTTTAATAAGGGGTGTGTATTTATTGATTTATCCATATAAAGAAAAAATTCCATCGATTGATGAAACTGCTTTTATAGCTGATTATGTCACAATAACAGGCGATGTGACAATCGGTCCGGAGTCTACAATTTGGTTCAATACGGTAATTCGAGGGGACGTTGCTCCTACGATTATTGGTCGTAAAGTGAGTATTCAAGATTTAAGTTGTCTGCATCAAAGCCCGAATAAACCCCTTATTATTGAGGATGAAGTGACGATTGGCCATCAGGCTACTCTACATAGTTGTATCATTCGTAAAGGTGCATTAGTCGGAATGGGCTCTATTATTCTAGACGGCGCTGAAATAGGAGAAGGTGCATTTATCGGGGCAGGAAGTCTTGTACCCCCTGGAAAGAAAATTCCACCTAACTCACTAGCATTTGGAAATCCCGCAAAAGTAGTTCGAGAGCTTAATAATGCTGATAAAGAAGATATGCAGCGGATTATTCGGGAGTATGTCGAAAAAGGAGAGTTTTATAAATCGTTACAGGAATAAGAAAAGCACAAGTTACCTTTAAGTGTATCTTGTCTTCAACACTTTCTAAGTATTTTGGACTAAGCCACAGCCACACTATAACCTTGGGAATTGAAAAGGAGCGTGAAGTAACTGAGACACTTCACGTTCTTTTTTTGTAATTTTATGAATGCTGATTGTCCTTATACTTTATAGAATTTCTAAAGAAAAGATGTATAAGGTCTTGATAATAAAAGATGTAATTCTTGCCTACACTGTTAAAAGCATCCGAAGATACAATTTCGGATGCTACGGGCTTCTTTATCAATTTATATTACCCTTTTTCTTAAGTTCCATTAACAAATAAAGCATTCTCTTATCATTTAAATTTAGTACAGATTATATCGAAAAAATAAAAAACTATATTACAGGTTAATATTTGTTATACTAACAAACAGACCTGTTGGTATGTGAGGAGAAATACATCAAATATGGATACAAAATTGTTATTGATTGATACTGCTACAATGCTTTTTCAGCAAAAAGGTTACAAAAGTGTAGGACTCAATGAAATTTTAAAAGCATGTAACGTTACTAAAGGAGCTCTTTATCACCATTTTCCAAACGGAAAAGAAGAACTGTTAATTACTTGTTTACACAGATTAAACGAAGCCATTACGACAGATATTGAAGCTATTTTCAGTAGACATCAATCAACTAAGAACGCCACATTATCAATGATTGATACGTTAATTCACAAATTTGAAAAAGAAGGTACTATTACTGGCTATACATTTAGCAGCATTGTCAGTGAAATGGCCACAATGAGTGAACCTGTCCGCAAAGCTTGTAGTGAGCTATATGAAAACATTCTACACATCTATTGTTCAAAGCTTCTAACGGAAGGCTTTTCAAATGAATCAGCTTCTTCCATTGCTTTGATGATGACAGCTTCGATTGAAGGTGCGATGATGCTTTGTTTAACGCAAAAATCAACAGATCCATTAAAAACGGTTGCCAAACTATTACCGAATTTATTAAAGTCCATCTAATAAAGGGAGCAAAGAAATTTATATTGGAACGATAATTTAGTGGTTAGCAACAGAGTATTTTTAACTTTAGGGATATTAGTACTTGTATCAGGCATTAATGCAGAAAACGACATGCCAAACGTTTATTCCCTCCGTAACGTGATCTACTGATGGTACCAGCGTCGCTGCATTTGTCCATGTATTTAGCGTATTGCTAAGGTCTAAAATACGATATTTGAAAGGGAGAAAAAAACATGCATCAAGAGAACAGACTACCAAGAAACGGAAAAGAGGGAGCAATTTACGGCACAATTATTTGTACACTTTCAGTATTATTTATGGGCTCAATCAACATGATTGTTGCAGCAGGAGAATTCAACGGTGACGTTGCAATGCAAATGTTAATTACTTTACCTATTTTTTGGGTTATCGTCATGGTTATTGAACCGGTAGCAATCGGTCGTATGGCAGAAGCTTTAACTGCTAAATTGGTTTCACCGACAGATAGCTTTAACGCTCGTATTATGTTCCGTACACTTTTCACAGTATTAGGCATGTCATTTGTAATGACAATTGTTGGAGTTATCTATGGAAATGGTTTTACAACTGAAAACTTTTATCATTTTATCCACACCTGGCCACGTAACTTCATAATTGCGCTATTTTTAGAGAGCATAGTTATCCAACCAATCGCACGCTTTGCAATGGTTAAAATGCACGAAGCCCAAGACAGAAAAACAAGCCCACAAACACATACACAAATTAACTAATAAAAGCACTCAGACTATTGCAAAGCCTGAGTGCTTTTTTGGATCATTATCGAAAGCTTCCGAATTTAAACGTGGTTTAAGCTATTTATGATGCTTCACATTGAACAGTATTTTGGCTCGTAAAGTATCAAATGAGTAAACTCTATTGAAAAAAGCGATACCTCCCTATATTTCTCAAGGAAAGTATCGCTTTTTTTCGATAGAAGGTACCTTTCAGTGCCCTCCTTTATTTGGAAGCTTTTCTTATTATAATCCTGCTTTTTCTTTTAAAGCGTCTGCTTTATCTGTTTTTTCCCATGGTGCATCAATGTCTGTACGACCGAAGTGACCATAAGCTGCAGTTTGCTTGTAAATTGGACGACGTAGGTCTAGCATTTTAATAATTCCTGCTGGACGAAGGTCAAATAGTTCACGTATATGTGACACTAATTGTGCCTCTTCTACTTTCCCAGTTCCGAATGTATCTACAGCAATAGATACAGGCTGTGCTACTCCAATAGCATAAGCTAATTGAACTTCGCAACGATCTGCAAGTCCTGCAGCTACAATATTTTTTGCCACATAACGAGCAGCATATGCAGCAGAACGGTCTACTTTCGTTGGATCTTTACCAGAGAAAGCACCGCCTCCGTGACGAGCGTATCCACCGTACGTATCAACGATTATTTTACGACCTGTTAAACCAGCATCCCCTTGAGGTCCACCAATTACAAATCGTCCAGTAGGGTTGATAAAGTATTTTGTATTTTCATCGATTAAATGAGCAGGAACAATCGGCTTGATCACTACTTCTTTTAAATCTTTTTGAATTTGTTCTAACGTAATCTCTGGATGATGTTGTGTAGAAATAACAATCGTATCAATGCGAACTGGATTATTATTTTCATCATATTCCACTGTTACTTGCGTTTTACCATCTGGGCGTAAGTAATTTAATGTTTCATCTTTACGCACTTCCGCTAAACGACGTGACAATTTATGAGCTAAACTAATTGGAAGTGGCATCAGTTCAGGTGTTTCATTACACGCGTAACCAAACATTAAACCTTGGTCCCCTGCTCCAATTGCTTCGATATCTGAATCTGTCATAGAACCTTCACGAGCTTCTAACGCTTGGTCGACACCTTGCGCGATATCAGCTGATTGCTCATCAATTGCAGTTAACACTGCAGAAGTCTCTGAGTCAAATCCGTATTTCGCACGAGTGTAACCTATCTCTTTAATAGTAGAACGTACTACTTTTGGGATATCTACATAAGTAGACGTTGTAATTTCTCCTGCAACTAAAACAAGACCTGTTGTTACACTTGTTTCACAAGCAACACGTGCATTTGGATCTTCCGTTAAAATTGCATCTAAAATAGCATCCGAAATTTGGTCACAAATTTTATCTGGATGCCCTTCTGTAACTGATTCCGATGTAAATAATCGGCGTTGTGTCATAGAATATTCCTCCTGTATCCTGCGAGATTTCTCTCAAGAATTGATACGGTACTCATTCCCATGTCAAGCTGTTTTGGACTTGGCACACAAGGATAAAGGCCGATGTCATAAAAAAACCTTTCGCTCACGTAAATACATGAGGAAAGGTAATAATTTCATAAGCACCTTTCACTCTTATCAATCAAGGAATCTCACCTTGTCTCAGGTTGGGCACCTTTGTAATCGTGAAAATAATTACAGGTTGCCGGGTTTCATAGGGCCTGACCCCTCCACCAGCTCGGGATAAGAGTATCCGTTCAATTTAACATCATACGGAAACTGCATATAAAAGTCAATAAAAATATCCATTATTAAAATGAAAATAAACGTTTAAATAGTATAGACTATTAAGCTAAATGTGTTATACTAATTCACATATCAAGTAAATACATCCTCCAAAATGGAGGGAAAAACGAAAAAAGGATGGTATATACAATATGAATTCAATCGATACGGTGAGTGAACTGAACGAATTGCTAGCTGGAAATAATATAAGCGTACAATTATCAGTGCCGCAACTTGTGGAAAAAGCAACATCTAGAGGGGAAGCAATTTTAACTTCCACCGGTGCCGTAAAAGCGGAAACAGGTAAATACACAGGCCGTTCCCCACAAGATAAGTATATCGTAGAAGAACCTATCTCTAAAGACAAAATCGATTGGGGTTCCGTAAACCAACCTATCTCTTCTGAAATTTTTGATGCACTATATAAAAAAGTAACAAACTATTTAAAAGAACAAGAAGAAATATTTGTATTTAAAGGATTCGCTGGCGCAGATAAAGAATCCCGTCTTGGTATTCAAGTAATTAATGAATTTGCATGGCATAATTTATTTGCCCACCAATTATTTATCCGCCCTACAGAAGAAGAACTGATAACGCATCAATCTGATTTCACGATCGTAAGTGCACCTAATTTCAAGGCAATTCCTGCTATTGATGGAACAAAATCAGAAACGTTTATCATTGTTTCTATGGAAAAACGTATCGTTTTAATCGGTGGTACGGAATATGCCGGAGAGATGAAAAAATCAATCTTCTCTATTATGAACTATTTGTTACCAGAACAAAACATTTTACCTATGCATTGCTCTGCTAATGTTGGAGAAGCAGGCGATGTTGCATTATTCTTCGGTTTGTCTGGAACAGGTAAAACTACCCTTTCTGCAGATGCAGGACGCAAATTAATCGGAGATGACGAGCACGGTTGGTCCGATAATGGCGTGTTTAATATCGAAGGTGGCTGCTACGCAAAATGTATCGACCTCACTCGAGAAAACGAACCACAAATTTTTGATGCTATTACATTCGGAACAGTTTTAGAGAATGTAGTAGTAGATCCAGAAACTCGTGTTGCGAACTATGCGGATGATTCATTAACAGAAAATACACGTGCAGCATATCAAATTCAGAATATCGAAAACATTGTGGACCCTTCTGTTGCTGGTCATCCAAATACAATTGTTTTCTTAACTGCTGATGCGTTTGGCGTATTACCTCCAATTAGTAAATTAACGAAAGAACAAGCAATGTATCACTTCTTAAGTGGTTTTACATCAAAGCTTGCAGGTACAGAACGTGGAATCACATCACCACAACCAGCATTTTCTACTTGCTTCGGCTCACCGTTCTTACCATTGCATGCGACTGTTTACGCAGAAATGCTTGGAAAGAAAATTGACGAGCACGGTGCACAAGTATTCCTTGTAAATACTGGATGGACTGGTGGAGAGTACGGTGTTGGTAGCCGTATGAAACTTGCTTACACTCGTACGATGGTACGTGCAGCTATCGATGGAAAATTAAGAAATGTAGAAACTACGACAGATGCAGTGTTTGGTCTTGAAATCCCTACAGAAATAGAAGGAGTACCAGCAGAAGTGTTAATCCCACGTAATGCATGGGAAGATCAAGCATCATATGATGCAAAAGCTACGGAACTAGCACAAGCTTTCCGTGAAAACTTCCAAAAATTTGGTACCGTATCCGAAGATATTTCGCTAAAAGGCGGACCATTTGCATAACAGAACAAAAGAGGATGTCCCCTACAAATATGGTGACATCCCCTTTTTATTAATCTTCGTTTTCATCATAAAAAGATGTGACAGCAGATGTAGCGAACAGAGATATGAACTTCTCCGCTTCTTCTTCATTCACTTTATACAAAATTATTTCCGCCCCATAATGACCAATTTCTAATCGCTCGTCTCCTGCCGTATTCAAAAACATTTTGAACCATTTTAACCCGCCTTTTGGATCAATGGAGTTATTTCGAAAATAAGTACGATTTTCCTCATTTAAATTAATCGTCATTACTTTTACAAGTCCCTCATTTATAGAAGAAACCGCTTTTGGTCTCAGTTCATCAATTACTTCCACTTCTTCTTTCCAACTTTGGATAATGACATCATCAATTTCATCTGTATACAAATCCCAAAGATCCGTCCAAAAGCTTGTATCGGAAGCGAAAGATGATTTTCCATCAATACTCATTGACTCTGTTGTGACAATCACATTTCCCAATTTCAAACTCCTCTCTGCATCTTCATCCACCTACACGCATCTTTCACTACTTGTCGATTTACTTGACTAGGGAAAAAATGTGTAAATTCAGGATAATACCATGTTTCCACTATTTTATTATTCCCTAATAATTTTTTTTCTAACGTTTCCGCATGCACAAAGGAAACATTTACATCCAACTTCCCATGAATAATCAAGGTAGGAGCTTCTATTTTAGAAATTTTAGGAAAGACGTTCCGTTCCTCGTATGCCACTGTTTTATTTGTTGGAGTGCCACCTATTACGCGTTTCATCATCCGTCGCATATCCAAGCGTTCTTCATAAGTTAAATAAATATCCGACACCCCTGCCCATGTCACAATTGAAGCAATATCATTTCGTAAAATAGCAGTCCACAACGCCATGATGCCACCTCGAGAGAAAGCGAATAGATGGATTCTAGTCGAGATACAAAATTGCTTTAATACATCCGCTGCATAAACAGCATCTAATCGATCTTCTCCTGCGAACTCGTCTCTTCCCTCTCCTCCACGGTTTCCACGATAATAAGGGGCAAAAACGGTAAACCCCTCTGACGCAATCTGAGCAATACGGGCAGGTCTTACCATACCAATACTTTGCATACCACCTCGCAAATACAATATACCTTCATACGTTCCTTCTTTTTTCGGAGTCGCGAGCATCCCTTTCACTCGCAAACCACAAGACCAATATGTAATTTCGATTAAATCGATTTGTGGATTTGGTGATGGATATAACCGTAATCTTTCAATCGTTCCATTTTCCTTCATACATGTTCACCTTCTCTAACATTACTTGCATACCCCGATCTTGCATATGGAAGCTTAAATTTTCGCAGTTGGACAGTTCATCCATCGCCAACCACATAGCGCCATCTGTTTCATAATTGGCCCTCTCTTCATGGATATACCCAACTTCCGCTATAAATACCGCCTTACAAAATGGATCTTTCTCATGCACCATATATTCGGCAAACCATTGAGGATTGACAATCTCCACGTTTGTTTCCTCTAATACCTCACGTACTGCTGCTGCCTTTAATGGTTCGTTTTCTTCCACTTTTCCACCCGGAAACTCTATACCTCGCGTAGGATGTTTTGTTAATAGCCACTTTTCTTCATATTTTGCTATTACTAACACATGCATTGCCTTTATCGGAAATATTCCTTTTTCAAACGATAGTTCAACTTGTATACCATTCAAGTCTTGGAAAGTAATCATGCATTATCCCTCCCTTTTCACTTATAAAAATTCTATCATATGATGAATTTAAAGAATAATATTCCAGTACACAAGCATAATCCCAATATCCGCTAAACAGTGACTAATAATTGGCGCAGTAATCGATCCAAGTTTAATACGAAATATTCCCCACATTATACCTGCTAAAAAAACAGGGATTACCGCAAGCATATTGAATGGGAAACTAAAAATTTCCATAACGACAATCAAATGGTACAGACTATAAAATATAGCCGTAATCATTACGGCTAAAACATTTCCTAATTTTAGGAATATCCTTCCATACATGAATTCTCTCCAATAAAGTTCTTCTAAAATAGGATTAATCAACGCTAATACTAAAACGAGTAGAATTACCTTCGTTCCACCAAAATCCCATTTCTTCAACAATTGCTGCAATTGGGGGATATCTAAAACAGAAGATTGAAAAATTACTACAAAGCCATAAATAGAAACTAAGCAAATCAATCCGCTTACAATTCCCACAATAATAGACTTCATCGATATAAGAAGACGTATTTGGTATCTATTTGTCTTTTTCCAAAAAACTGTGATAATCGGAATGAACAGTAACCATCCATAAAAAAGAAAAAAAGTGATTAAAATATTTTGAAATAAGGAAAGACCGATGAATATTAATATCGTTGGTGCAAAAAGTAAGATAACTTGTTTGATCATACACCCTCCACCACCTTTTTGTTTTACCTGAGAGACTACTTTCCTGTATAAGTTCTTTGGGCATAACAATGGAAACTACGGTGAACTTATTTCTATTTCCATAAACATAACCAATATCCCTTTAATATAAATGATATTGTTTCTTGCTTAGTCAAGTTATACATTTTACATTTCAATGGCTTTTAGCGGTTTTTCTCTTAAAAATCCGAGGCCACTTACTGTATTATTAAAGACCAATTTCCTTCTATAATGAAACATAATAAATAAAGGAGGATTCAATATGGGCATACGTTTATTACGTTTTGAATATGATGGACAAGTTCGTTGGGGAGTTTATGAAGAGGCTTTACGTCTTGTAGAGGATACATTCCCGACATTACGAAGTATTTTAACAGATGGACACTTACAAATTGCAAAAGCTAAAACAGTAGGTGCCATTATTTCATTCGAGGATATTACCCTTTTATCACCAATCACACAAGACGGAAATATTTATTGCCAAGGTACCAACTACGCTGAACACCGTGAAGAAGCTGGTTTTACACTGCAAAAGCCAGCGTATAATTTACTGTTTATGAAGTCCCCAAGCACATTAAGTGCTGCTAATACAAATATAGTCTGTCCGAAAGATGTACAATTGCTTGATTATGAGATTGAATTAGGGCTAGTCCTCAAGAAAGATATCACAGAAGAAACCATTATTACCGAACAAAATATTGTTTATTATATTGGTGGATTAATTATAGCAAATGATGTCTCCGCACGCGATATACAAATTGTAGAACAACAATGGTTTAAAGGGAAAAGTTACCGTACTTTTTGTCCAACGGGTCCTTACCTTTACTTATTAGAAGACGATGAAATTCACTATCTGAATGATTTAGAACTGATTTTACGAGTAAATGACGAAGTTCGCCAGCATTCATTTAGCGACCATTTATTATTTAAACCAACTGAAACATTAACTGAGATGTCTTCTATTTTTGATTTACGTATTGGTGACCTAATATTAACCGGGACACCTGGTGGAGTCTGTTTACGATTAAATAAAGAAATTCTCGAGAAAATGATCAATACAAATGCTACTTACGAAGAAAAAGTAAATTACTTTGTAAATACACAAAAAGAAAATGGTTACTTACAACCAGGGGATATCATCGAACTTGAAATTAAAAGTCGCGATCAATATATCGATCTTGGTAAACAAAGGTCAACAGTCGTTCAAAATATAACGGTAAACTCGTAAAAGGAGGCATTCGATGATACCCGTTTTTCAATAAAGCTACGCTGTTTTTCATTCAAAGAAATTAGACGATGTCTTTACAAGATGTTCAACAAATAGATATTAAAAAATGAAGGCATTTCCCTTTACATGATGACAACCAGGTGTTTCCGAACAACTATTTACTTATACCATAACATGGCCTTTACTTCCCCTGGTTATTCGAAGGTTGGAATTATACCAAATAAACTTGGGGATATTACGTTAGCTGTAAAAGACTCAGCTTGGAATGTCAATTTTCACCATCTCGTAATTGACTTTTCTAAAACAGATCAAGCTTTTGATATTGCCAATTTTTTAACATGCAATGATGAGCATTATATTGCGTTCCAACTTAGAAATGCACCCATCAATATGATAGTTCGGATATTTAAGCTCGCAATCATATTCCAACTATTTGGGGATCATAAAAAACACAAAAATACCTTTATCTTATTTACTAGGTTAAGGTATTTTTCTCCGTTTAAATAGATTGCATATACAAAAGCATCTCCTACACGTGCATGTGTAAAAGATGCTTTGTTTTATATTGGACTGGCTACTGAACGAATGGATAAACCAAAGTCCATATCAGCTGACACTGCAGGTAGATTATAATACCCGCGTAACTTTTCTAAAACTTCCGCTGGTGGTTTTTCATTGAAAAAGCCTGTACGGGCAATCGACATGCCACTCACTTTATATAAATCTACCATTGTTTCACACATTTTAATGCCTGCACCAAAGGAATCTATTATCGGCACATTATCCACATGATGAATACCAAATTTCGCCAAGAAAATATTCATTGGCCCCTCGCCTGGAATAATCACATCTACTCCTTGCTCTATAGCTTGCCTGGCAGCTAATGTAAATTTTTCGATAATCGGTTGTGGATTGTCAAAGCCTTCTAAAATATCATAGAAACCAATATCCGCTTGGATGATAGGACCTACCTTTTGCGCCAAGCCGTATTGTTGAGCGTTAAAACGCAACTGATCAACAAGTGGAGCTAAAAAATTCACAATACCAATCTTTGTTCCTAGCATCGATGCAATATGCATGGATGCTTGCCCGTAACCTATCACAGGAATATCAACAATTGATCGTGCTTCGAATAACCCTACGTCTGGAATCGTGCCAATAAAAACGGCATCATAGCCGGCTTTTTCAGCAATCATCGCATTTCTAATAAATTGTTCCTTATGCAAGCTTTGTAAATAATTGTACGTAATAAAATGTCCAGGATATTGTTGAGGATAAGTCTCTTTCGACATACCATGTAATATAATGTCTACATCTGGACGCACAATTTTAGATAAATGGGTTACAACAGCATCTCGATAAGCCGGAATGTCTTCAATGGACGTTAAACTTTGATGCCAAATTTTCACACCAACGCCTCCTCTATATGTGATTGTTGGATTACTTGTTTAGCAGCAATGCGACCAAATATTGCAGCTTTACCAAGTGAACTACCCGTCATATATCCTGCACCGTGGAAGCCACCTACAACTTCACCTGCGGCAAAAAGGCCCGTAATTCTCTCACCATAGGGATTTAACACTTCTGCTTTTTCATTCACGGTTACACCCGCATATGTAGCGAGCATAGCTGTTGAGGTTCTCATCGCATAAAAAGGAGCTGTTATAATTTTTGTTGGTTTGCCAAATGTATGTGTAAGTGTTGTTCTTCCTAACACGTCATTTCTTGTATCAACTGCTTCATTATAACTGCTTATCGTTTGTTGTAACGATGAGGGCGGAACGCCAATTATTATTGCTAATGCTTCGATAGATTCAGATTGTTCCATTAAACCTAATTCATCAAGTGATGCAAAATCATACAACGCATCTCCTCTTACGCCTTTATCCATTACTGTTTGATCCCAAATTTGAAAAGTACATTGATTCGACTGTTGTAATGCTGCATCTCCTAGTAATTTATAGGATATAGATTCATTTACAAAACGATCCCCCTGCTCATTCACAATGATGCCACCTTTATAAAAAGTATGAGCTTGGCGTTTATTGTCATTCGTAGAGCTAGGATGGAACCCGTACGTACCTTTTAAATATGGAGTATCTCGTAACCATGCACCTTGGTCACATGCCAGCTTGATGCCATCTCCTGTATTTCCTGCTCCTCCTAAACGGATTGTATTGGTTAGCCCGGGAGCAAATTGTTCCAGTAAGTCTTCACTTCGGGAAAAACCACCTGAGGTGATAATAATACCTTTAAGTGCTTCCACAACATATGAATGGCCTCTATATGTTACATGTACTCGAGCAACACGCTTGTTTCTTTTTTCTAGACGAGTAACTAAAGCGTCGGTATATATCTTTGCGCCATGCTCGATTGCTCGATCTTTTAATATATCAATTGCCTGATTAGGTACAATCGTATGACCACGTGGATTTGTATGACCACTCACCGCTTGGCAATCTTTAAATTGCACTCCTTGTTCGACGAGCCAGTTGTATGTGTCTAACTGTTGGTCTCCATATGTTTCAATGAGAGTTCGGTCATTTTTATACTGCCCAACATGCAACATATCCTGTATTAAACTTTCCACTGAATCAGTAATCCCTAATTTTTTCTGAAATTCTGTTCCTGCAAATGCCATAAAACAACCGCTTAATAATGAGCTTCCTCCAATATGAGGTTGTTTTTCTAAAACTATCACATTTGCCCCCGCAGCAGCGGCTTCCAATGATGCGCATAAGCCCGCCATACCAGCGCCGATAATCACAATATCCACTACTGCTTTCATGTGCTTAAGCTTCCTTTGTTAATACCGCTAGAATATCTAAGCCTGCTTCGCATACCTGCATGTCATGTGTATAGTGCCCGCCACTTACTCCAATTCCACCGACACATTCTCCGTTAATTTGAATTGGATAACCTCCACCAAATACAACTAGACGATCTGTATGCACAAGACCTGTCATTAAAGGAGGATCATCTTTTAAACGGTCATACCATTCATGTGTTGCACGATTGTATGCTGCGGCTGAGAATGCTTTGTTTTGGGCAATTTCTAGCGCTAGTACTGGTGCACCATCCATTGCTGAAAATGCTTTTAAATTCCCTGCTTTATCTACAATAGATATAGCAAATTTCATCCCTAATTCTTCCCCTTTTTTCTCTGCAGCTTCTAGCATTTGTTTTGCTAATTGTAATGTAATTGTTTGTTGTGTGAATGTGTATGTTTGCTCCATAATTCTCTATCCCCTTTAATTTATTATTTTGTAAGACCTACTGGCATTCCAGTTCCGAACGCTTCAATTGAAGAAGCTGTTATCGCTTTACTATGTGGTAATGCGATATTGACAATAACATTTGCCATATCTATCGGCTGCAACCAACCTGTTTTATTTAAATCTGGACCTAATTCATCAGTCATTCTCGTATCTACTGGCCCTGGACATACTGCATTGACGCGAATCCCATATGGTTTTAATTCTTCACCTATTGCTTTTGAAAAACCAATAACTGCATGTTTAGATGAAATATAAGCGCTACGGTTTGGCCCACCTTTTGTCCCCCAAATCGATGAAATATTAATAATGGTTCCTTCTTGCTTAGCGATCATGTCTGGCACAATTTGGGCACAGAAATAATAAGGACCATTCACGTTAATATCATGTACACGCAACCATTCCTCTGTCGTTGTATCCACAAAAGGTAACATGCTCATTGTGCCTGCATTATTTATTAATATATCTATCGGGCCTAGTTCTTCTTTTACGATGGCGCATGCTTTTTTAACTTGAGCTTCGTTCGTTACGTCGCAAGCTACTGCAATTGCTCGTACTTTGTATTGCTCACTAATGACATTGACAACTTCCTGACATTCTTCTTCAATAAGTGAACAGACCGCAATATGTGCTCCATGAGAAGCAAGTAATAAACATGTTTCGCGCCCAATACCTCGACCACCACCTGTAATAAGGGCCACTTTTCCATTCAATAGCATGCAATTTCCCCCATTATAAATACGCTTTTTGTTGTGTACTGATCAAATTGACGGCATGTTCTCCTGCACGTTTTCCAAATACTAAACAACGTAAAACGGATGTCCCTCCTGGATATTTCCCGTAATAAAGTCCGGATGTCTCTCCTGCTGCATATAACCCTGGAATCGGATGATTGTCTCCTGATAGGACGCGACCATTTGTATCCGTTGCTAACCCGCCATTTGTAAATACATTGCAACATATAATTGGATATGCAATAAATGGACCTTTATTAATTGGAATGGACCAGTTCGATTTTGGTGGTGTGATTGTTGTCGCTGCTAACCCATCTTTTTGGTTAAATAAAAATTCTCCAGTTGGACAAGCTTCATTAAATTGCTCTACCGTTTTGGATAATATTTCTGCTGGAATGTCTAATGCTTCAGCTAGTTCTTCAATTGTGTTTGCTACAATTGGAGGGACTTCTGTTTGCAATGCCTCTTCATAGCCAGGTATATCGTACATTTTTTGATCCGAAATCATATAGGCGATATGATCTTCACATTCGTAAAAAATCTTACGAGCAACAGCTTCATATTGTTCATCAATAGTCGTTTCGCCTTCATCGACAAAACGCTTACCTTGTTGGTTTACTAAAATGCCGTATGGGTACATCATGACCCCTGCTTCTTCCCTTTTACTACGAGGATCAACAGTTTCGGCATGGAAAGCATCAAATTGTCCTTGCCCTTTTGCACCAATTCGTAATGCCATACGAATGGCCTCGCCTTTATTAAATAACCCACCTTCTGCAACCGTTGGAATTTTATGTGCATGACGACCAATATATTGTGCCATCATTTCATGACTTCCTTGGAAACCTCCTGCTGCTAAAATGACTGCATTGGTTGATAAGGTAAGTGTTTCTCCTTCTGCAATACGTACTTTAAGACCTCTTACATTGCCTGATTCGTCCAGTACTAAATCCCATGCAGTTGTTTCATAGATAATTTCTACGCCGAGGGCACGAGCACGAAGGCTAAGTGTATCAACAATGGTACGACCACCACCAACAGGTAATAAACGTGGTTTAGAAGCAGTTAAAAACATTGTAGGTAAGAAATCGAAATCTACCCCTTTGGACTCTACCCATCGTAATGTCGCCCCTGCATTTTCATGTAGTGTACGTATGTACTGCTCATCTGCGTAATAATCCGAAAACTTCAACATATCTTCTATGAAGTTTGGTGCAGGTTTATCGATATTTTCCATTCGCATATAAGCAGCTGTCCAACGTGTATTCCCTCCACGTTCCTCAAAAGATGCTCGTTCTAAAATTGCAATTTTAATATCTAGATTTTGTGCTTTTGCTTCTTCTGCGGCTGCTAAGGCAGCAGATGTCCCTGCAGCACCGCAACCTACAACAATAATATCGTAATCTACTTTTGTCATACGCTTCCCCACTTTCTCACTTACCGGAATATTGAAGCTCTAATTGTTGAATTTCTTTTAGCTTAAATAGTTGTTGGCGTTGTTCCCATGAGCAGATTAAATCATTCATATTTTTTTGAGATTCTTCCTGATGCAATAATTTGATTGCTTCAACAGCCCCTTTTATCGCCCCACGTAAAGCTGTATTAGCACATAACATAATTTGGAAGCCCATTTCTTGTGCCTCTCGTCGTGAAACAAGTGGCGTTTTACCACCCTCGACTAGATTAATAATATGTGGAATACCAGGGACTTCTTTTGGAATCCGTAACAGTTGCTCCATTTCTGTCGGTGCTTCTACAAAAATAGCATGCGCTCCTGCTTCTTTGTAGGCATTTGCACGCTCTAATGCTTCTTCAATCCCATAAACGCCTACTGCATCCGTTCTCGCGATAATTGCTAAGTTATCATCTAATCGTGCATCTAAAGCAGCTTGAATCTTGCCGATCATTTCTTCTTTAGAAATAACTGATTTCCCATTGAAATGTCCGCATTTTTTTGGCATCACTTGATCTTCAATTTGAATCGCTGCTGCGCCGGCCCGTTCCAACATTTTCACTGTACGGTGCATATTAATCGCATTGCCAAAACCTGTATCTGCATCTACAACAATCGGAATATCCGTGACATCTGCCATCCAAGATACTACTTGGGCGATTTCCGTTGCTGTTGTTAAACCAACATCTGCCCAACCAAGTTGTGCATTCGAAATGCCTGCACCTGTTGCGTAAATGGCTGGAAAGCCCGCCTCTTCGATAATACGTGCTGTCATGCCATCATAAGCTCCTGGTAATATAAACGTACTTGGATTTTGCAATAATTGTTGAAATTGCTCAATTTTTTTCATTTGCTTCCCTCCCTTTAATTTACTAATTCCTTCATGTAGTGAGGATCAGCTTCATAAAATACTATTTTAACTTTGTCATTGCTTTGAATGTCCAGCCCTTTAATGAATTGCTCATCCATCACTTCAATAACGCTTGAATATATATGTTGTGTGGTATGAATCTCTACGTTGTAATGCCCACGTTTCGGTAGTGTAAAATAAGGTTCAATGCCATTTTGTAAGTCGTACTGAATTGTATATGGTCGCCCACATAGTGCATCAATTTTTTCAACATGACCTGCTTTTAATAATCTACGACAAAGAGTCGAACTAATTTTTTCACCAGCCATTTCGACTTTTGGAGCAACCACTACTTGGATTTGTTGCTGACTTTGTTCAGCAATCATGTGCACTTGTCCTGCTCCCTTATAACCATATTTATAATCAAATCCAGCGACAGCGATTTTAACACCAAGCTTCATTAGATATTGTTCAACGAATGTCTGCGGAGCTAAGGAGGCAAACTCTTTTGTAAAATGAACGATGTAAAATAAGTCGACACCCAGCTTCATTAATTGATGTTTTTTTTCTTCTAAGGGCATTAAATAATCCACATAGCTATTTGTTAAAACCGTTTTCGGATGAGGAAAAAAACTCATCACAGCCAAGGGCAACTGTTTTATGGATGCATGTCGCTTGGCAATTTGAATAACGGTTTGGTGTCCTTTATGGAGTCCATCAAAGAAACCGAGTGCCATCACGCTCTGTTCACTTTTTTGTTGTACAGCCTCTAAATTTTCTGCATCAATTAGAATGACTTTCATGATGAAGCCCCTCCTTTTGTCGTGTGGTTTACACATATTTGGTAGCGTTTACATTACAGAATTACTATTGATGATCTCTTCCGTCTTCTTAATACAATTCGTGAATGATGGTTTAATCATATAAAATAATGTATTGTTCAACTAGAATAGTTTTTTACGAGAATCAATTTATTTTCCGATATATTTTAACGAATTTTATAAGATTAGTAGATTTGCATAGGGATTTTTAAATTATCATCGTAGCTAAACCTCAAAAAAACTAGCCTTATAGAGGATAGTTTACTCAATTTAGGGATAATGCGTCTTAGTGACCGCTGGGATTTGCGCTTCAGGGCGGACGCTTTCCACGGGGTGAGCGATGAGCCTTCACCGCCGCTACGCGTACGTTGCGAAGTCTCATCAAGCTCACTTAATCCCGTTGGAGTCGCCGCCCTTCCACTCCAATCCAAAAAGGAATTGCTTATTTATCAGTACCAACTCGCTAGAAACAAAATTGAAAGGAATCAATTCTAATGAAAAGGTATCCAATTAGCATCCGTTCGCGCATTTATATAAAACCAAATTAGAAATTACGATCTCATTACAAGTTAAGTCTTACTGTGAGAAATTGTCTAATTCGAAGGCGAGATTGTCGCGTTAATAGTGGATATTGTCTCGTCAAATATTTTTTGTTAATAATAGTCACTGATAAGTTAGCAAACACCATTGATTTTCGCTGCAGGCGGCGACTCCAGCCGGATGAGGGAGCAAAATGAGCCATTCCAACGTACGCGTAAGCGGCGGGAATGGCTCATCGCTCACCCGGCGGAAAGCGTCCGCCCTGTAGCGAAAATCATTGCGGACACTTTATTCAACTTGTTAAGACGCACTATCCCTATAGTGCGCTTAATATATAAAGTGGCATATCTAATACTGTTTGGAGAAAGTTATCCACATAAAATGAATAGTATAAGCAATAAAAAAGCTGTCCAGATACTTAATTCTCTGTGCAGCTTCTTATTTTTATTTTGTCGCACGAATGGTTTGTGCTACTTCATATATCATATCTTCTTGCCAACCTACCGTTTTTCTACTTTTAACTTTGACATACCGTCACCTCTTTTATGAAAATGCGACATGTACAGTGCCGTACGTTCCGAAATCTGCTTCGAAAGTATCACCTTCTTCAAACGGTACTGCTGCTGTAATGGCTCCTGCTAAAATGAATTGTCCTGCTTTTAATGTAATATCGTAATCACTTAACATATTCGCAAGCCACGCAACAGCCCTTGCCGGATTTCCCATTACCGCACTACTTACACCTTTTTCAAATACTTCACCGTTACGCTTTGCAACTAATTCAATTGTCTCCAACGCTTGTAAGTCAACAACTGTACGCATTTGACCGATTACTGTTCCAGCTGAAGATCCATTATCAGCGACAGTATCTTGAAATTGAAATTGCCAATTTTCTATTCGACTGTCAATAATTTCAATTGCGGGTGCAATAGCCTCCGTCGCCGCAATGACGTCATGTTCTGACACATTTGGTCCTTGTAAATCCGATTTTAAGAAAAAGGCCAGTTCAAATTCTACTTTCGGTTGTATAAATTGCTGCATTTTAATCGGTTCTTCTTCGGCATACACCATAGTATTTAAAATATGCCCAAAATCAGGCGTCGTCACCTTAAACATATCTTGCATCACTTGACTTGTTAATCCAATTTTCATGCCCACAATTTCGGCTCCCGCTTCTGTTTTATCTTGAATTTGAAGAAGCTGGATACGATAAGCATCGTCAACTGATATGTCAGTTGACGATGTAAATGGAGCAATCGGTTGCTTATTCATTTCAGCTAATTTTAGTAGTTGAGCTCCTTGTTGAATATCCACCGATGTCACCCTCCTTATACTGGCACTGTCTCCAGTGAGCGATATTTCCCTGAATAAAACAGTAATGGCTCCCCATCTTGTAAATGAATATCACGAACTTTACCGATAAATAATGTGTGGTCTCCTTCGATATATTCAGCAACAACATCACAGCTTACTTGTGCTAAAGCATTTGGTAATACAGGAATATCTGCCAGTGTTTCAAATGTCACTTCACGATCTTCTTTTATTTGTCCCGCAAAAATCATCGACTGTTCCTGTTGATCAGTAGATAAAATATTGACAGCAAAAATGCCACTTTCTTTGATTTTTGACAGGCAACGTGCGTTTCCTCCGATTGAAATAACCACTAATTTTGGATCAAGCGATACGGACATAAATGCATTCGCTGTCATTCCATGTGGCTGTCCTTCATGTAGCGTTGTAATAACTGTCACACCTGTCGCAAATTTCCCCATCGCATCACGGAATAAACGATCTTCCATTTTCCATTCCCCCTATGCCTTAATTGTTGGATTATTTTCCGTTTTGGCATCCATTTGGTCGCCCCAGTACGTAAAACCAATATCCATTTCATCTAATGTCCAGCGAATCGGCTCCCAATCTGGTTCGAATATCAAGTAACCATTTGTAAAGATTTCAAGACGTACGCCACTACCTGGGTCAATGGCATAAATATACATAGCTTGTGAAATACCGTGTTTTCCAGGTCCCTTAAAGTAAATACCATGTTCTTTTAAAATATCTGCTGCGCGCAATAAATCTTGTGCATTATCTAACCAATATGCAATATGATGCACTTCATGCGTTGATGGTGCATTCGGGTCAAAACTGACGGCAATATCATGTACAAGTGGAGTTACACTTAGCCATGCTCCTAGATAGTTACCATCTGGCGCTTCAATATATTCACGTAAATTAAAGCCTAATTGTTCTTGTAAAAAGTCAGCTAACTCTTTTGTAGGTAATGAAGATAATAAATTGACGTGATCAATACGTCTTGGTGATACGCCCCGATTCCAGGAGCGATGCGTTTGGTTTTTTAGTACAGACCGCGTTTCAGCTGATGCTAACGTTTTTTCCATTTCAAAATAAATTTCGAACGTATGCTGACTCGGTGTTTTGAAGCGGAATGCTTTTCCTTGCCCAGCTTCTGTATTCGGTTCCACCCATTCAATTTCTGTCCCGCTAGCCTTTAAAGAATCCGCAAATGCATCAACATCTTCTGTACGCTTCGTACGCCATGCAATATGATCTAGGCAGGCTTCTTCTCCAGCACGAATGGATAACGTATGATGTTCAAAATCTCCCCATGCACGCAGGTAGTGCACCCCGTCTACTACTTCTGTTTCTTCTAAACCAATTACCTCTTTAAAGAACCATAATGATTTTTCTATGTCTGTACTCACTAATCCGAAATGTCCTAATTTCGAAATTTCTGGTTTCATATCTTATACCTCCCCTTTTCTAATGTTAGTTACCGTGCTTCGATTGTAATATTATTTAACTCTTTATCTTGCACGCTATCGCCCCAATATGTGTTTCCTACAGTTAACTGTTCATCGCGTGTCCACTCAATTGGCTCCCAGTCTGGTTCGAATATTAAATAGCCACCTGAGAATAGTTCTACACGACAACCACTTCCTGGATCCATTACATATAAATAAATTGCTTGTGTAATTCCATGTTTACCTGGACCAATAATTGGAATGCCTTGCTCTTTTAAAATGTCTGCTGCACGTAAAATATCTTGTGAATTGTCTAACCAATAGGAAAGGTGATGTAAACGTGCTTTTGATGGTAAAGTCGGCTTTTGCACCAGTGCAACATCATGAACAAGAGATGTTACACTCATCCAACCAGCTAAAATACCTTCATCCCCTTTTACATATTCACGCAAGTTAAAGCCGAGTGAATCAAGTAAGAAATCAAATGTGAGATTAGCATTTGTAGATGTATGAATGTTCACATGGTCCAAGCGTCGTGGAGATGTGCCTTTTCTATGTGCTTGATATACTTGGTTTTTTAAAATAGATTTATATTCTGCTGCAGCTTCTGGTTTTTCTACATCATAATAAAACTCAAATGTATGTCCACTTGGCAATTGGAAACGAATTGCATCTCCAATCCCAGGTGTGGATCCCTTTGGAAATTCTTCCACGACTACGTTTGCTTGTTGCAAAAGTTCTTTAAAACCTAAAACACAATCTTTAGTTTTCGTCCGCCACCCAATTTGTTTTACATACGAGTCATCTCCTTGTTCGATGCTTAACGTATGGTGCTGGAAGTCCCCCCATGCCCGTAGATAATGTACACTGTCGATTTCAGCAGTCTCTTCTAAACCAATAACTTCTTTAAAAAACCATAACGATTTTTCTAAGTTTGTACTTACTAATGCTATGTGGCCTAATTTTGCAATTTCTGGTTTTGCCATTCTCAACCCTCCGCTATCTAGCTCTCATGTTTAGCTCTCTAAACTTATTTGTATCATATAAAAAGAAAGCGATTTCAGTTAGAGCTCTTTTTATCTATAATTATGATTTTTTTTAAACAATTTTTATTGAATTTTTATTTAGCATAATGGCACTACAAACTGTTCCATACCAACACTAGATATTGGTATCTCTAATAGGTAACCAGCCAAAGGTTCTTTAGCTTCGCGTCCCTGTGATAATGGTTCTTTGGCGGTTGTAATATAAAGCTTATTTAGTCCTTCTCCACCAATAACACATGATGTAACATGTGAAACAGGTAAATGGATTTCTTCTAAAATTTGCATCGTTGTTGGATTTAAACAAATAATTCGTGTTGGCTTATTACTTTTTTGGGCAATAAGCCCTCCTTTAAACAAGGCTATCCATAAATTATCTTGCGCATCAATCGTCATTCCTCCTGGAAATCCTTCTAGCATTTCAGACGTGTACACAATCCGTTGAAATTCTAAAATAGCTTCCTCTGTAAATTTGTATTGAAAAATTGATTGTTTAGCTGAATCAATATGGTAGAATGTATTGGTTTCTTTTTTCCAGGCTAAACCATTTGATAGCGCAATATTTTCAAGCAATGCCTGTACTTCCCCATTTGGGCTAATACGAAATAGCTTTGAATTATGAAATGGATAATCCGACATGGAGGTTGGAGCTGTTTCTCTAAACTTTTTAAAAAAACCATCTGATGAACCAACCCATATATAACCATCCGGACCACATTTCGCATCATTTAAATAATGCAATGCACTTAATCCAGGTGGAAAGGCGAATGGCTTTTTCGTACCCATCTTAAAGCTAATCTTATATAAACCATCTTTATACACACCGATAAATTGACCATCTTCTGTAGACACGATTGCTTCAATTGGCCCCATAGCATCATAAACATGTTCTTCTTCTGTTGTTGGATGGTATGTAATAATTTTTTGTGCGCTAATATCTAACCAAATGACTCCGAACTGCTTATGCCAAATAGGTCTTACCGCAAACTCTGCTTGATAATGACCACATGTTTTCATCTTTTCACCACCTAAAAATGTTGATAAAAAAGAGAAGAGCCCTAAACGTTTCTCTTCTCTTTTAGCTATATTTTATTTATTATGCGAAATACGTGTTCGGCTCTAAGTCACAAAGAATACGTCCATGTGTTTCTAAAAGTGAACTTGGCGTAATAAAAGCGTGTAAATGCATAGTTATGAAATCTCGATAGAAGGCTTGGAATACATTGCTATTATAAGCAAACACTGAACCAGCTCCTGCAAGCATTAGATCAAACGATTCTTTACATAACTGATTTGCAAAACCAAATTCAGCTTTCATTCGAATGCTTTCTTTTTGATTAAATAATTTTCCTTGACGAGAGTACTCGTCAAGTTTATTTATTACATCGATAAACATTAGACGGGCTGCTTCAATTTTCATTTCCGCTTCTGCAATTTGTAGATGCGTTACGGGTGCCTCACTCATTTTCTGATAGAAGGTATTGCCAATACCAGCCTTCATGACGCGTTCCATGTGTAAATCGAACCCACCGAGCGCAAGCCCTAATGCAGGAGCTACAATGGACAATGTTAACGATGGGACAAATGGTGTGCGATATAGTGGCTCTTCCTTTAGTTCATCAATAAGATAATGACCTTGAACCGCTAAACGATCTAGTGATACACGATGATCCGGGATAAATACATTTTCCATCACGATACTATTACTACCTGAGCCTTTTAACCCCACTACATCCCAATCATCTAAAACCTTCACATCATTACGAGGAACAATGAAAATAGCCATTTCTTGTCCACCATTACCATCATCAACAGGGGCACCTGAATAAAACCAGTCTGCATAAGGAGATCCAGACACAAATGGCCATTGAGCTTTTTTTACTAAGTAGCCACCCTTGACACGCTCTACATCTATATGAATTGGTTTGAAGTTTCCAGCAAGCACCACATCTTTATCGTGGTTTTCTCCAAAAATTTCAGTTAAGGCTTGGCGACCGAAAGCATATGAAACCATATAATCTCGAATATTACTTAAAGATACAAACCACCCAGCAGAACCATTGCCACGTGAAATTTCTGTCACCACTTCAAAATAAGTACGCATATCTGTTTGATAGCCACCAAACAATTTCGGTCGTAATACTTTTAATAACCCTTTATCACGAATCATTTGAACAATTTCATCGGGGATTTTACTCGTTTGATCGATTTCCAAAGTCGCATTACGTAAAATCTGTTGCAGTGAACGTGCGTTTTCAATCAGCATATCGCGTACTTCAATTTGTTGAACTGATGTTTGTGTCATTGTGCTACACTCCTTTTTATTGTGTATTGCAGAAGATCAAGTGGTCATGCCTAGTTTTCGTTTAACATGACTTTTAACTTACACGTTCACAGGCTCTGATGTAGAGGGAACACTTTTTTTAAAGAAATGTTTTGTTGCATGTAAAAATTCTTCACGTTGTTCAATCATTGCCCAGTGACCACATTTTTTAAATACATGCAATTCACAATTTGGTAAGTGATCTAAAGCATATAAACTACTTTGTAATGGAACAAAGCGATCAAAATGCCCATGAATTAAACAAAATTCATTTTGCATACGTTCGAAGGCTGTTTGAGGTATCAACATTTCAGTTAAGCTAGATTTCGTGAAATTTTCTCGATATGAACGGGAAATTTCTGGACGTTGGAACATTTCAAAACGCTGTTCTACCACTTCGTCCACAAAATCTTTCATTCTATCAATGTCATAAACAAACCATGATAATAAGTTCCGTAAGTTTTCTTTTGTAGGATCTAAATGGAAGTTCGCTAACTTCATTAGCTCAACTGTTGGCTCTTTTAATAACACACCAGCACCCATTAATACATTTTTCGGGAATCGCTCTGGGGCTTCCATATTTAAATACATCGCAATCACGCCGCCTAGGGAGTTTCCTACTAAATGGGCTTTTTCAATTTGCAGTGTATCCATTAAGTCTAAAATTTGTTTTACACGTTTTGTCATCCATTGCACGCCATTTTCTGGATACTCTGTTGGATGATCTGTATCTCCAAACCCTACTAAGTCTGGTGCTACAACATGATAATCTTTTGAGTAATCTTCTAATACGTGTTGCCAATTTGCTTTTGCTCCAGCTCCTGGTCCTGAACCATGTAATAGAATCACCGTTTCTTTATTTCCTTTTCCAGATTCATAGATAAATGTTCCATAATCCCCCGTTTGTACTTTATGTGCTTGAATAGACATACAAGTTCCCCCTTATTTCAGTTGATATTCCGCTTGAACATATTTCGCTGCTTGGCTGCCGGCAATTTTACCAAATACAGAACCTGATGTAAGACCTGCCCCTCCTGGATAATTGTCATAATATAGACCACCTACAATTTCTCCTGCTGCATATAAACCTTCGATTGGAGCTGTATCTTCATGTAATACTTGTGCTTTTTTCGTAATGTGTAGACCCCCATATGTAAACGTAATGCCGCAACCAATGGCATATGCTACAAATGGTCCTTCATTAATAGGGAGGGCCCAGTTTGATTTTGGCACGCTTAATCCTTCTGTACCTTTGCCATCCAACACATTCGGATCAAATGGGACATCCATTACTGCTTTGTTGAAGTTTTCTATCTCTGTTAAAAAGCCCTCTTGGTCTACATCACCCATCAATTCCACAAGTTCTTCTAGTGTGTTAGCTACTACCTTTGATACAGAGCGACCTTCATATTCTTCTCTTAAAAAATGTTTGCCTTTTGCATCGAACACTTGCCATGCATATTGGCCCGGTTGTTTTAAAATTTCACTTCCGATTTTGGCATACGTATAATTTCGGAAATCCTCGCCTTCATTGATAAAGCGTTTACCTTCTTTATTTATAAGGATGCCAAAGGGGTAGCTTAACTTTTGAAAGCCTTCTTTGAAATTTGGCAAATACCGATCACCACCAACTGCATGTGCACCAGACCAATTGCCAATCGTTCTTGCTCCCACATCGATGGCCATTTTTAGACCTGCTCCTGTATTGAACTTGCATCCGCGCGTATGAACGCTATCCCATCCAGGTCCTAAATATTTTGTACGCATTTCGACATTCGCATGAAAGCCACCACTTGCAAGTACAACGGATTTACACTGGATGTATGCATCTTGCTTTTGCTGCCGAACATGAATACCTTGAATTCGTTTATGCGTCATGTTTAACTTAACTCCAGAGGTATTATATAAAATACGGACACCCAATCGTTTTGCCTCCAAATGAAGTGCATCTACTAGCCCTTTTCCACCGCCAACTGCTTCTAATACCATGCCGCCCCAAAATTTGAAGATTCCATCCACTTTAAAGGCTTGGCGTCCATAAATAGGAATCCATTTCACTTGGTGAGATGTTAACCACTGCATTACTTTGTAGCTTTCCTTTGTCAAAATATTGGCTAGGTCATAGTCTGTTCGAAAATTTGAGAGGCGACTCACATCTTCAAAAAATTGCTCCTTGGTATAAACACCAAAGTCTGTCATTGAAAATTCCTCATCCGTCATTTCTGGTAATAGTGCCCTTATTTCTTCACCATTATTGTACGCAAAGCGCATTGAACCATGAGTATATGTGGTATTGCCACCTTTTTCGGCTTCTGAGGAAATTTCTAAAACTATGACATCACTTCCTTGTTCCGCGGCAGCAATGGCTGCGCACATAGCGGCATTACCCGCACCTACTACGACAACATCTGCTGTCCATGCTTGTGACATTAGGACATCTCCCTTTTGAAAGCGCTTTAAATTTTAAAATTCTTTTATACTAACCTCTTAAAAAATTGTTGAATTAAATAATTAAATTCATCTTTTTTCTCAATTTGCGTCCAGTGTCCACATTGGCTAAAAACATGAAGTTGTGCATTTCCCAAATGTTCTAATAAATAATAGCTAGATTCAATCGAGCATACTTTGTCATCTCGACCATGTACAAGTAAGATTGGATGTTGCAGTCTATTTAATGCGACTGTTGGAATCGGCACCGCTGCTGTGGCAAAAATAGAGTTATTCGAACGTTTCACTTCTTCTCGCATTGCATTTTCAAATCGTGGTTTTGTTACTTCATCAATGACAGGTTGCATTGCCTCTTTGTCATAGACAAACCATCCCATAATCTGCTGAAGCCGTTTTTCAGATGGATTATCATAAAAGTTCTTAGCACGTGCTAACTCCAAACTTAGTTTCGTATTCGGTGTTCCACCTGGTCCCATTAATACAATGCGATCAAAACGTTCTGGATATTCAACAGCTAATTCTAATGCAATCGAGCATCCTAAAGAGTTACCAACTACATGGACTTTTTCTAATTTGTAGTAATCTAAAATTTCTATAATTTGTTCCATCCAACAGTCCATCCATGCTTGACGGTTTTTTAACGGTACGTCTGGATGATCACTTTGGGCAAAACCATGTAAGTCTGGTGCTATACAATGAAATTGTGACCCACAATCATTTAACGCATATCTCCAGTTTGCAATCGCTGTTACTCCTGGTCCTGATCCGTGTAAAAACAAAATTGTATCTGGATGTTGTTGACCTGACTCATTCATCCATGTTGTGTATTTGCCTGTTTTTAATATTTGCGATGTAACAGTTACTTCTGTTGTCACCTGCATATTTTATACCTCCCCTTTATGCTTCAATTGTTGGAATAATGAGTTCATTACCTGTTATGCTGTCACCCCAAAATGTATTTCCTAGTGCACGCTCTTCTGGTCGCCATACAACTGTTTCCCAGTCTGGTTCGAAGATTAAGTATCCTCCTGTAAACAGTTCTACACGACAACCACTACCAGGATCAATGACATATAAGTATATTGCTTGTGAAATACTATGTTTACCTGGGCCGATAAATTGTAAATTAGATTCTCTTAAAATATCTGCCGCCCTTAAAATATCGCCTACATCGTCTAGCCAGTATTAAATATGATGGAATCGTGCGGTCGTTTCTAACTTTTCATGTGTTACAAGAGCGATATCATGAACAAGTTCTGTCACACTCATCCATCCCGCTAGTAATGTACCATTTTCATCCTCAATGCATTCATTAATGCGAAATCCTAGTTCATCAACAAAAAATGTATAAACACTTTTTGCATCTGCACATGTATGAATGTTGACATGATCCAAACGTCTAGGTGAAATTCCCTTTGTCCAAGATTTATACGTTTGGTTTTTAAGGACCGATTTGCGATGTTCTTCGACTTGAGGACGCTGGATATCATAGTATAATTCAATACGATGACCAGATGGTGCAGTAAATCGTATCGCTTCTCCAATACCTGGTGTTGTCCAAGCAGGCACATCTTCTATTTCATAGCCTTTTGCAGATAGTCGCTGTGCAAATAATCCAACGTCTTCTTTTCTTTTTGTGCGCAAACCAAAATGGGTCACCTTTCCGGTCTCGCCTGGACTAAGAACTAAACTGTGATGTTCAAAATCACCCCAAGCACGGAAGTAGTAACTATCGCCGATTTGTTCAGTACATTCCAGTCCAATTACTTCTTGAAAAAAATGATCGGATGTCTCCATATCTGAAGATTGCAATGACACATAACCTAACTTCGCAATTTTAGGATTCAATTACTGGTCAGCTCCTTTCTTCATCGCTATTAGCTAAATTCTTCAAAACTATAGAAAAATATATGAACAACAAATCATTCTTCACTCGTTTTTACTTAATAACGAATCGCATTTGGCTCTAACCCTACTAATAATCGGCCATAATTTTCACGTGTTATGACAGGGGATAAAGAGCGATGAGAATTCATCGTAATAAAATCACGAATTAACCGTTGCATTGGATTTTGATCGTATACAAAACCTGAACCACTAGCAGCAAGCAACGCATCCATAGCTTCTTTTAATAATTGATTAGCATAACCAATATCTGTTAGCGCTTTCAAACGGAGCTCTTTTGGCATGATTTCTTGTTTTGCTGCCCACTCATCCATACTTTTAGCCAAATTCATTAAGTACATTTCAGCTGTTTCCACTTTTAATGTAGCCGTTGCAAGCAATGTATGTGTGCTTGCTGCATCTTTAATCATCTTCACACCCATATGTTGAGCTGTACGATAAGGTAATCCCTTTTTAAAGTTTTCAAGCATTTCTTGCACAACCCCTAATGCTGGTAAGCCTAACGAAAGAATTAATCCTGGGAATAGAGCTGCACTGTATAAAGGAATATCGCGTAAATGTGTAGATTTAAAGTTTCCATCTAATACAGCGATAAAAGACGTTACACGATTTTCTGGTACAAAAACATTTTTCATTCGGACAGCATTACTACCTGTACCTCTTAAGCCAAGTGTGTACCAATCATCTTCAATTTGGAGATCACTAAATGGGACGGTCATTAACAGTTGCTCTAAAATATTTCCGTCTTCATCTTTTGTATACATGCCAAAGTAGCCCCATGTGGCATGCAATGATCCCGAACAAAACATCCAATGACCTTCCTCGATTAAATAGCCTCCATCTACTTTTTGTACTTTACATTCTCGAGGCTCGTATACCCCTGCAAAGAGAACATCTTCTGGATCTTGGCCAAAAATAGCTTCATGTGCTGCTTCATTAAATGATTCCGCAACCATTAATTCACGAATGGCACATAAAGAAGCAATCCAACCGGTTGAAGCACATGCCTTGGAAAGCTCTACAATGACCCGTGCATATGTTTCCACACTTAATTGCAGTCCACCATAACGTTTTGGACGTAAAATTTTTAAAATACCTGTATCTTTTAGTTCTTGCATCGTTTCTTCTGGAATACGGCGTAACTCCTCTGTTAATTTTGCACGGCCGCGTATTTTTTCAGCTAATACCTTTGCTTCATCAAGAATAGCAAGCTCATTTTTTGTTAATACATCTGGCATCGTATTCACTCCAATCTTGTAAGATATGTTAAATGTAACGAAAGTAAATATTGAAGTGTACAATGAAAATCGTTGAATTTTGAACTTCTATACCAATAAAAACTACTCAAAATGCTAAAATAGTTAATTTCCCCTCAATTCACCCTATTCCTTTCTAAATTTTCTGATAAAATATCGTTAATAACGGTTTTATCACCGTAAAGAGTTTATGAAAAGAGGAGAGCAAATGACTTTACCGACGTTTGACAAAGAGCTATATACAACTTCAAATTCATTTGGCTTATTGCGTAAAGAACTTATCGAGCATTTAGGGCATGATCATGCGAAAACATTCTTATTACGGTATGGATGGAATTTAGGGGTAGCCCATGCAAAAGAAGTAGACCGCATGCAACTTAGATTACGTGAAAAGTTAGATTGTGCATCCACTTTTCATTTGAACACTGGACAAATTACTGATTTAGTAAGCGAACGAGTGTTGGAGTTAGATGAACATGATAATATTAAAGAGATTTATGCAAAAGGAATTTGGATAAATTCATATGAAGCTTCAGAGCATTTACAGCATTTTGGCATGTGCAAGCATGTTGCTTGTCATACATTGGCTGGTTATGCAAGCGGTTTCACCTCTTATTTAACAAAAAAAGAAATATATATAATTGAAGTAACCTGTCGTGCGCGGGGTGATGCAGAATGCGCTTTTGAGATGAGGGCTCTGGAAGATTGGGATAAAGAAACACAATCATATGTAATTAAAATGAATCATTCACGTATGATTGATGAATTAAATACAACCTATGAACAACTTTATCAAGAGAAGCGTTTAACAGAGCTAGTGTCTATTTTTCATAACAATTTAACAAAAGGACTTACACAAGGAATGAAACTTGAGCAATTATTAGAAACTGTTCACGAAACACTCAATACACCTGTTGTGTTGCAAGACTTAAACTTAAATCCATATCTAACCGCTGGCATTACATTAAAAGAACTAGATAGTTTATACGAGGATTTTGCTAAGCATGTTGGACAAACCCGATCAGGTAAGCTTTTGTTGAAGCCGATTGAACCCGAACATCCATTACAAATAGATGCTAAAGAACATACGCGGCTCGTTTGTCCAATTACAGTGCATCATCAAGTAATTGGCTATATTGCATTTATTTATCCACCGCAAACAAAGCAATTAGAATTTGAGCGAGATTTTATCCAACGGGCAGCAACAACTTGCTCTCTTCATTATTTAAATGAAAAAACGAGTTTAGAAGCCATTGAGAATATGAAGGCTTACTTCTTTGAACAACTATTACAAAGGCAATACACTTCCAAATCGAGTATGAATTATCGTAGCTACTTAATGGAAATCGATTTAAATCAAGACTTTTTTATTGGCAACGTCAAAATTCTCAAAAATAGCTTGCAGATTAAAGAACAACAAATACTAGCAAAAGTGATTCAAACATTTGCGATTTATTTGGAAATGCACAAAATACCTATTTTTATTACCTCATTTCAAGATGAAGTTATTTTTTTAATGCAAAAACAACCAAATACGATAGAAATTGCCGAAAGTATAATAAAGCACTTACAACGTTCCTTTAAAATTTATGATTTTCGGATTGGCATTAGCCGTATCATTCATGATCTTGAAGATATTCCGGAAGCACACCAGCAATCGATTATTGCTTTAAACATTGATAAAAAGCAACCAATCGTCCTATTTGAAAATACAAGTATCATTAGCTCAATTATTAACGCGCACAACAAAACTTCGATTATTCAATTAGCAAAGCACGAGTTAAAGGCTATTTTAGAACTTAAAGAATCGAAAAAAGTTGAGTTTTTAAAAACACTCTATACATTTTTAAAGAACAATGGTAACTTGCAGCAGACAATGTGTGATTTAAATTTATCAATGAGTGGCTTAGTATATCGCATTCAAAAACTCGAAGATTTATTGAATAAAAATTTACGAAATTCTAAGGATTCTTTCGAATTGACATTCTGTATTGAAGCGTTAGAAATATTAGGAGAAGTTGAAATTGAATAAACTTTTACAGCTTGCGCTTTTTAGAAGCGTAAGCTTTTTTTAATGAAATAATCATTTCTCAATAAACTCTTATGAAAGCAGACATCGTTTTTAAATAAAGTTTGTCTATTTAAATAAAAACTTAAAATGCTACTATTTTATTAACTTTAAAGAAAGGGGATAAATCAATTGAAAACGCTTACTTATAATTGTTGTTATAGTTATATGGACCAAATGGGCATTAACTTTTTCTCATTTTGGATACATGTACAACTTCTTAAGTATGACGTTATCACAAAATATGTAATCATTATTACGCTATTCCCAATTACTGTAGAAGACAATTTTTAGGCAATTACTACTAATAAGAGGAGGTAACATTATGTTTCCAACAAAGAGTAAAAACTTTTTAAAGTTCCTCATTGTCATTATTGCATTCCAAGATGTAGCAGCAGGTGTAGCAGGATCTATTATGGCAGATTTAATTGAAGCTTTTCCTGACTTTGCACCATCTACAGTTATGTTAATTGCGACTATCCCTGGTTTATTCCAGATTGTCCCTGCCTTATTTTATGGGAAGCTTTCGACGAAATTTACATCCCGTAGCTTATTATTTACTGGTCTCGTATTATTTTTAGTTGGCGGTATTATGCCATTCTTCCTAGATAATTTATTTTTAATTATTGTCTTTCGAGGAATTTTAGGGCTTGGTGTAGGGATTACATTACCATTATCAATTGATATCATTACTAGGTTCTTCGAAGGTCGCGAACGAGATTTCTTAATTGGATTCGGTACATCCACCATCGCTTGTATAGGAGCAATTTTCTTCCAACTTGGTGGCGGGATGCTAGCAGATAGCTTGGGTTGGCAATATGGATTCTTAGTATATTTATTCCCTATTTGGATTTTAGCAATTACGTTTTTATATCTACCAGAACCAGAAAAGAAAAATACAATTCAAGCTTCTTTAAAAGAGACATTATTCTCTGCGCCTAAAACGGTATATGGTTTTACTATTGGGCAAATCTTTTTCTCAATGCTTGTTTTTGGATACGTGACAAATATATCCATTATTATCCAGTCAGAAGGTTTAGGAAATGCAACAGAAGCAGGGCTAGCGATTTCCTTATTCACATTTGGAACGTTAATTGTTGGTATGTTCTTCTCTAAACTACGCGCACTCATGCCTATCCAAAACGTACCTATAGCTGTTCTATTAACTGGCGGTGGTATATTTGCATGTTATTTATCCAGTAGCTTAACGATGATTTTTGTCGGTAGTTTTATTGGTGGAATGGGCTTAGGATTAGCACTTCCCGGAGTTTTAGCACGAACATCCGAATTATCAAATGAGCAAAAAGGTATTTCATTTGTTGGTTTTGTAGTAGCTGCACAAGGCCTTGGAGGTTTAATAAGCCCATTTTTTTATCAAACTATTTTAAACATTACAGGCTCTGAAGGTGGACGCCCTACATTATTGTTCGCTTCACTCGGTTTGGCTATTTTAGCGATAGTATGGTCAATTATTTTAATAACGAGCAATTCAAAATCACCAGTAAAAGATACACGTGCTCCTGCCTTATAGTACAGAATGATGGATTACCGTTGAAAATACATCGTTTGTAGAATTTTCCATAATGGGGATGTAGTTGTTATTTTTAACTAGAAGGCTTATGACTTCTAGTTTTTAAAATATGTGGAGTATCCTGTTGTATAACTTATCCTTCGCATACACACCGTATAGCCCATGAAAAAAGACTTAGCAATCATGCTAAGTCTTTTAGCTAACTACTCCTTTTGTGGATCTTTTTTATAATGCTCGTTACCTTCAGCTCTATTTTGTGCAATATTCTGTTTCGCTTTTAGTTGGGGGTCTTGGTTTAACAATGAACTTACATTACGATAATTGGTTGGAGTTTCATTTCCTTTACGATTAATATTTTTGCTCAACTGTCTCTCTCCTTCTTGGATTAAAATAGGGAAGCTGTTCTACAAATTTTTGAGATTCTTCATCTCCAAATTCGTGAATGAGCGCGTATATCTTTTTCATCCTTCTGTCGTATTGATCATTTTCCTTATCGAAATGATATTTCCTTATTGGTATATGCGCTCGCCAAAAGTTGCTTATTTCTACACTACCTAATTGATCAAAAAGCTTTTGAAAAACGGGAATAACTTCCCGGCTCACCGCAATTTCGAATTCCCATGGTGATTCGTCAGGGTACAAATATAATTTTTGGTTTTTGACCGATATATACACTTTGTTTAAAGTCACCTACACACATCCTTTTCAAATAGTATGTGTGTAAACAAAAAAAACATGCACCAAAATAATTGGTACAAGTTTTTCTTACGCTTGAATGTCTACTACCGATCCCTTATAAGGATGAGGGGCAGCAGTTTGAGGCATATCTTCAAGCAACTGCACAGCAGCTACAGTGTCCATATTCATGGCATTTTGTAAAACACTCATTTGAACCGTTTGCTGTAGTTGCATAAGCTGCGAAGACATTATGGAGTTAATATCCACAAAAATCCCTCCTTTATACCCTTATTATCGGATATCTAGCATATACTTTACATAGGTGTTATTTCTTACTTTCGTTTGTATCCCCTAAAAATGCATTCAGCATCCATTGATGTTTTTCCGTTTTTTGATAAATAGCATTCAGCATATCTTCGGTCATATCATCATCTTCTTTCGCCGCTTCTGCCATTCCTTTTTTGAGCGATTTCATGATTTTATCAAAATCTTTTACAACATCTTGAACCATTTCATCTGCACTTTCTATATTTTGTGCTTCTTTAATATCGGAAAGCTCTAAATGCTCTTTTAAAGTTGCAACTGGTGCCTCACCTAAAGTTAGTAAACGTTCAGCGATTTCGTCCATATTTAATGTTGCTTCGTTATATAACTCTTCAAATTTGGCGTGCAATGTAAAGAAGGATGGTCCCTTTACATACCAATGAAAATTATGTAATTTTGTATATAGTACAGACCAATTTGCAACTTGCTTGTTTAGTTCTTTATTCAATGCTTCTGACATAAATTTGCCACTCTCCCTAATATAATAATTGCTTTCACTTTTAATATACCTCGTTATTACTTACAATAAACATATACACAATATTTTATGGAGTGAATAACATGGTATTTTGGATTTTAGGCGCAGCAATTTTACTTAGTATATTTGGTTTCACATTTTTATATAAACTAGCAATGGATGAAAAACCTTCTGCCATTGATCCTAAACCTAAGGATGCTGAATAGCACATGAAACAGATTATCATAGCTATTTTCCGCTTTTATCAAAAATTTATTTCCCCTTTAACACCGCCAAGTTGTAGATTTTATCCGACATGCTCCCATTACGGTGTAGAAGCAGTGCAAAAACATGGCGCGATTAAAGGTGGATACTTAACGATTAGAAGAATATTAAAATGTCATCCTTTTCATGAAGGTGGCATTGATCCCGTTCCAGAAGAATGGCCTTTGAACAAAAAATAATTCAAAGGCTATTTTTCTTGCTTTTTTTTTAATAGTCTAGTAAGATGTAAAAGTTATTGCTTTACAAAACGTAACCATTACTATTTAGGAGATGAATAAATTGAAAAAATCGTTATTACTATTTTCAGTCGTCCTACTTGTTTTATTTACCGCCGCATGTGGAAATGAAGCGAGTCCAACAGAAACTACGCAAGAAAAAGACGATACGGTTCAAGTTTATACAACCGTCTATCCGCTTCAATATTTTGCAGAAAGAATCGGTGGGGATGCAGTACATGTAAGTTCAATTTATCCCCCAGGATCAAATGAGCATACGTTCGAACCTACGCAAAAAGATATGATTCAACTTGCAGACGCTGATTTATTTTTCTATATAGGTTTAGGCTTAGAAGGTTTTGTTGAAAATGCGAAAAAAACATTAGCTGGTGAACATGTAAAAATGATCGCAACAATCGATTCTGTTCCAGAAGAGCAATTACAAGCTGATACACATGATCACAGTCATGAGGCTGCTACAGAAGAAGATCATGATCACGACCATGAGGCTGCTACAGAAGAAGATCACGATCACGACCATGAAGCTGCTACAGAAGAAGATCACGATCACGACCATGAAGCTGCTACAGAAGAAGATCACGATCACGACCATGAAGCTGCTGCAGAAGAAGATCATGATCACGACCATGAGGGGCATGATCATGGAGGAACAGACCCACATGTATGGATTTCTCCAAAAATCAGTCAAAATCTAGCTTTATCTATTAAAAATGCGCTTGTCGAAGCTGCTCCAGATCAAAAAGATAACTTTGAAAAAAATTATGAGCAATTAATTACAGAACTTCAAAAACTGGATGCTGATTTTGCAGAAATGGCTGATCATACACCGAACAAAACATTTTTCGTTTCCCATGCTGCATTTGGATACATCGCAAACACATATGGTTTAGAGCAAATTGCAGTTGCTGGATTAAATTCACAAGATGAGCCATCTCAAAAAGAACTGACAAAAATTATTGACTTAGCCAAAGAAAAAAATATTAAGTATATACTATTTGAACAAAATGTTTCATCCAAGCTGACAGAGGTTATCCAAAAAGAAGTTGGTGCGGAAAGCTTAGTATTGCACAATTTAGGTGTTCTTTCGAAAGAAGATGTTGCAAATAACGAAACGTATTTCACACTAATGAAAAGAAATTTAGACACTTTAAAAACAGTATTACAATAGTTAAAAAACACTTAGAATTCATTTTCTAAGTGTTTTTTATAGAGTTAAAAAGCTCTCTTCTAAGCAACTTATTAGACCCATTACGAGGTAATTGGTCTACAAAATAGTAATCCACTGGTTGCTTGTATGTAGCTAGTTGCTTTTTCATGAAAGCTCTTAATCCTTCTTCCGAAGCTTCGTCTTTTAATACAACAAAAGCGACAGGTACTTGTCCCCATTTGTCATCTTGCTTTCCAGAAACACCAGCTTCTTTCACTGCAGGATGTTTCACTAAAGCTTGCTCTACCTCTGCCGGGTATATATTTTCTCCACCAGAAATAATTAGGTCCGAACGTCGATCAATAACAAATAAATAACCCTCGTCGTCCAAATATCCAATATCTCCCGTATGCAGCCAACCATCCACTAATGGATTTATCATTTCCGCCGCTCCAACATATCCTTTTGTCACATGTGGGCCTTTGATGCAAATTTCCCCAATTTTCTCATCCCCATCAATACGTACATCCGCAAAGAACAGTGGTTTACCTGCAGAGCCTAATTTGCGAATCGCATCCTCACTTGCTAATGTCGTCGTTTGAGATGCTGTTTCCGTCATACCGTATGTTTGTAGAACTGGAATATTTCGCTCGATTGCTCGCTCTAAATAATTTGAAGGCACTGGTCCTCCACCTACAATCACCGATTGAAACGTACTAGGAAATGACAAATCCTTCGATTCTAAGACAGTTAACATTCTTTCTAACATAACTGCGACGGCGGACATACGTGTAACCGTACCAGATAAAATTTCTTTAATAGCTGCTTCAGCGTCAAACTTTGACTGCAAATTAATCGTCATTCCATAATAAACGGAACGCATTAAAATAGAAAAACCACTAATATGAAATAATGGCATCGTGCACAACCAGCAATCATTTGGGTGAACACCTAAGTTGAGAGCGGATCCAGTCGCACTCATTACATGATTTTCTAGAGACTGTCGTACACCTTTTGGTCTTCCAGTAGTACCGGAAGTATACATGATTGTGACTGTACGCTCTTTCGACCACTCTTTCTCTACTTCAAAAAAAGAACGTTCAGCATTTTCAATTTCTCCAAATGAAAATTTTTTAGTAAAAGATAAACTTCTTTTCGTGTGATCATCTACTAATAAATAATCTGGTGCACTATCAGCTAATTGATAGCTCAACTCTTCTTCTGACAATCGTTCATTTAACATGACAAGTTCACAACCTAGCTGCATACATCCATGTAAAACAACTACTAACGTTGGATTGGAAGAGGACAAAATAGCAATTCGCATTCCCTTTTCAATTCCTTTGGTATGAAGCTTCTCGGCAAATCCCATTGCTTTTTCTGACAATTTGGCAAATGTCCATTCCTGTTCGTTAAATCGTATAGCAACTCGATCAGGGGTTAGACTAGCCCGTTTTATCAATAAATTCGGATACATATTATTCTCCTTTCAAAAAGAAGCTGCCCTATACAAATAGGGCAGCTCAGACACTTTAGGCAATCACGGAAAACGTGGAAATTGGCCAAAATCAGGTTTACGTTTTTCTTTAAATGCATCGCGTCCTTCTTTTGCTTCATCTGTTGTGTAGTAAAGAAGTGTTGCGTCTCCTGCCAATTGTTGAAGACCTGCTAAACCGTCTGTATCTGCATTCATTGCCGCTTTTAAGAAGCGAAGTGCAGTTGGACTCATTTCTAGCATTTCTTCACACCATTGTACTGTTTCATCTTCCAGTTGCGCATAAGGAACAACTGTATTCACTAGCCCCATATCAAGTGCTTGCTGTGCATCGTATTGACGGCAAAGGTACCAAATCTCACGTGCCTTTTTATGTCCAACAATACGTGCAAGATAGCCTGAACCGTAGCCAGCATCAAACGACCCGACTTTAGGACCAGTTTGTCCAAAACGTGCATTATCAGCAGCAATTGTTAAGTCACATACTACATGTAACACATGACCTCCGCCAATTGCATAACCAGCTACCATTGCAACAACTGGTTTTGGAATAACGCGGATTAAACGTTGTAGATCAAGTACATTTAAACGAGGAATTTCGTCTTCTCCAACATATCCACCATGGCCCCGTACTTTTTGGTCTCCACCTGAACAGAAAGCATGCTCGCCTTCTCCAGTTAAGATAATAACCCCAACGTTTTTATCATCACGTGCGCGTGAAAATGCATCAATCATTTCCATTACCGTTTTCGGGCGAAATGCATTTCGCACTTCCGGACGGTTAATCGTTACTTTCGCAATGCCATTATAAAATTCATATTTAATGTCTTCATATGTATGTAGCGTTGTCCATTCACGAGTCATCTTTATTCCTCCTCTAAAATAACTTTCTTTATTATTGTAGCAAAGATTTTCGGTTTTTCCACATGAATTGCATGCCCGGCATCTTTTACTACTTCTAATTTTGCGTTCGGCAACTCCTTTTCCATCCTTCTTGCAATGGTACAAAACTTCAAATCCAATTCCCCGACCAATAAAAACACGGGAATAGACATCTCGCTTAAATTTTCCCAATATGAAGGCTGAACACCCGTACTAAATCCTTTCAAGCTATTGCTAAGCCCAATTGCTGACTGAGCAATTCTTTCATCACGAATCATTGCCTGCTTTTCAGGTAACAGTCTTTTTTGGGTTTGGAATAAAGGAATACCCTCCCAAAAATCAACGAAAGAAATAACCCCTTCTTTCATAATCCGTTCTGCAAGCAATTCATCAGACAACTTTCTTTTCTGGCGTTCATCTTCACCTGCGAGGCCTGGGGAACTACTCTCTAATATTAATGTGTCTACAGGATATTTAGCGGCATATGCTAAAGCCAAACGTCCCCCCATTGAGTACCCAACAAGTGTAAAATGAGTCCATTCCAGTTGTTGGAACAATACATGTAGGTCTTCTATTTGTTCTTCTACAAAATAGCATACGGTATCACTTGGTTTATCCGTCTGTCCATGCCCTATTAGATCAATAGTTAACAGTTCCATCGAAGAAGGAAGAAAGCTAATTACTTCCTCCCAAGTACTACTAGAACCCGTAAAACCATGAAACCATACAACTTTTTTTGCAGCTCCGATATTGTATCTCTTAATGTGCATGTTTATCGAACGAACCTTCACATTTAAACTTTCCAAATGGTATCTAACTCCTCCGAAATACCTGCCCATAACTTTCGATGCGTTTCTGTATTCAATTGTCGATTCGTAAACACTTCAATAATTCGAATATCTTTCGTTTTAGGTTGTACGATTACTTGCTCGAATGCATCTTTTGAATGCACTGCATCATATTGTGCATCATACATTGTCGCAATATGCGAAAACTCTAATCCAGTTGGCGTCCCAAATAAATGCTCAAAGTAATTTGTTTCTGTCGATTGCGGTAAATAAGAGAAAATACCGCCACCATCATTATTCATAATAACAATCGTACAATTCGTTTCATGAAATCTACTAACGATTAAGCCGTTTACATCATGTAAAAAAGCAAGGTCACCGATAAGTAAATAGCCAGGTCGCTTGGTCGCAGCTTGTACACCTAATGCGGTAGATACTACGCCATCAATGCCGTTCGTTCCTCTGTTCGCGTAAATTTGTACGTCTTTCGTTGTTTTATTGAAAAACGTATCTACGTCTCGAATCGGCATACTACTGCTTGCAAACAAGTCTACCCCATCAGGGAGTGCCTCGAATAATATACCTGCCAGTGCACCTTCATCTTCTTCGTTTTCGATATACGTTTGTATATGATTCGTTGCAATATCATTTGCTTTCGACCAATTGTTCAAATAACTAGATACTTGTTTTTCTTCTAATGGGATCCATAAATAAGTGGCTTCCACTTGCACATGATGTGTCACGATATGAATAGAATCTCGGAAGACGGGGCTTTCATCGACCACTATATACACATCTGGTTTACATGCTTTCAAAAATAAGGTAAGTGGCTTCGAAACAGGTTGCGCTCCAAAACGAATCAAAACATTTGGCATAGCTACTTGTTTAAAAGCATCATTTTTCAAAATAGCATCGTATTGGTCTATACATAAATCCATACAATCTTCGGGTACTGAAGTCCTTAAATTAGAAAGAGGATCAACTAACACTGGCCACTTAACCGTTCTTGCAAAATCCCAAAAACCTTCCGTTGAATGAATGGAATCCCCCACAATGAGTAGTCCTTTTTCTTCACGCATTAGCACATCTACATACCACTCGGTGAAATTACGACTTGGAACAAGCTTCCCTATTTCAGACACTTGTACCTCAGGGACTGGTAATGATTGATCCATATTTACTAACAGCGGTTCTCGGAAAGGCACATTAATATGTACCGGTCCCATCGGTAACGTCTTCGAAGTGGATAACGCACGATGAATATGGCGCTCCATAAACTTTAAACTTGCTGTATTTTCTTCTGGAAGTGGAAAATCAACTGACCATTTTACATGCTTTCCAAAAAGATGTATTTGATCAATTGCTTGCGGTGCCCCCACTTCTCGTAATTCATGTGGTCGATCCGCAGTCACAACTATCAATGGAACACGCGCATAAAAAGCTTCTACAATTGCCGGGAAGAAATTTGCTGCAGCCGTCCCTGAAGTACACAGCAACACAACCGGTTCCTTTGTTGCTTTCGCAATACCTAAAGCGAAGTACCCAGCGGAGCGTTCATCCGTTTGGCGATAAAATTCAAATCCTTTGCTTTTAGCAAAGCCATAAGCAAGTGGGGTGGACCTGGAACCAGGACACATGACGATATGTTTAACGTCTGCTTGCTTAATCGTTTCTACAAATTGATTTACATAGGATGTTAAATACTCGATGTTAGTCATTCATGTTTCCTCCAAGCGTGCGTAACATTGGTCTAAATTTGACACGGGTTTCTTCAAATTCTTCAATTGAAGATGATTCCGCTACAATTCCTCCGCCTGCATATAAATAAGCATGTTCGTTTTCAATTAACGCAGAACGGATACCGACCGCGAACTCCCCGTCCCCTTCTGTATTAATCCAACCAATGGGAGCTGCATAATAACCACGATTCATTTGTTCGGATTCCCGAATTATATTAATCGCATCTTGACGTGGTTCTCCTCCTAGAGCTGGTGTCGGATGTAATGCTTGTACTAATTCAAATAAAGAGGAATCCTTTTTCAAATGCCCCTCAATCGGTGTATATAAATGTTGTATATCTCTAATTTTCATAAGCTTGGGTCTTGCGCTTACTTTAAGGTCTTTACAATACTGCGTAAATACTTTCTTAATCATTTCCACTACATATTTATGTTCCTCTAAGTTTTTAGGATCCGCAAGTAATGCTTCCCCTAATGCTTTATCTTCCACTGAACTTTTACCACGTCTAACAGAACCTGCAAGTCCTGCAGACTGTGCTTTTTTGTTTTCTACTTTCACTAACCGTTCTGGTGTTGCTCCAAAAAACATTTGCTCTCCATTTTCTAAGCCAAACAAATAACTTTCCGGTTGCTCCATGGCAGCATGGTAAATTGCCGTTGCTGGAGAAAAATCCTTATCAAACTTTAACTTAAGCGACCGAGCAATTACCACTTTATTCACTTCATCCGCACGAATCCTCTTTGTAACATCTTCCACCGCATGTAAATACTGCTCTTTTAATCGATCTTCTCGTTTTACTAACTCAGGCTTTGAATGAGTTTGTAGCTCTCTTACTTGGGCAGTGTGTATAAGCGCATCTCTTTCCACACGTAATCGTTCAAATATATCTGCGCTCTCTTCCTCATTTGTAATATAATGAATGCTCACAAAAGCTCGATCTTGTTGAATTACTAATTGGAATGTGGCTACTACAAAGAAAGCTGAAGGAAAATTGTCCCATTCTGATGCAATTGTATTTTTGGGATCGAATGCAAATCCTCCAAAAAGAATTGGCGAAACATCCACTTGTTCTCTCAACGATGCATTACATAGTTCTTTCCATTTTGCATCGATATCCGCATATCGATTATCTTCTAAACTATTCGTAAGTGTATGCGCATGACCTAGGCCAACTAGCGTCAGTGTTTTTTCTTTGTTTTGCCAAAAAAATCGTTGCCCTTTATATTTTTCATCTCCTGCTTCAAAAAAAGCATGAGCTGATAATCTAGATACTTCTAGTGTTTCTGTATAAAAACGTAATGTTGTTTGCTTTTGACCGGTGGTTTTCGGCATTAAAAATTACCTCCGTATTCATATCTTGAAGTTTATCGTGATGTTTTGTTGTTTTATTTACTCTACCCTTAATCATACAACTTTCTACGCTTTTCGGCACACATTTTGCAACGAATATATGCTAATATTGATAATGGATTGTTTAAAAGGAGAGAGAATTTTATGTCACATGAACTACAAGCCGACAAAGGCTGGCGTGTCTGGTGGAAATTAACAAGACCACATACATTAACTGCTTCATTTGCTCCGGTATTCTTGGGGACGATGATTGCACTTTATTACACAAATATTAACTGGCTTCTATTTTTAGCTATGTTAGTTGCTTGTCTTTTTATACAAGCAGCAACCAATATGTTCAATGAATACTATGATTTTGCACGAGGGCTTGATAGTGAAGAATCCGTAGGTATCGGCGGAGCTATTGTTAGAAATGGCGTTAAACCGAAAACCGTAATGCAGTTGGCATTATTGTTATATGTGCTCGCTGGATTACTAGGCATCTACATTTGCTATAAGTCTTCTTGGATGTTACTAGTTGTTGGTGCTGCATGTATGTTAATAGGATACCTGTATACCGGCGGACCTTATCCTATTGCCTATACCCCATTCGGAGAGTTTTTTAGTGGTGTAGTAATGGGTATGCTCATTGTATTAATTGCTACTTTTATTCAAGTTGGTTCTGTACCTAACTTTGCCATCCTACTTTCTATTCCGAGCGCACTACTTGTAGCGGCGATTATGCTTTCTAATAATATCCGAGATCTTGAGGAAGACACAAAAGGCGGCAGAAAAACGATGGCAATCCTTGTTGGTAGAAAAAACGCTATTACGATTTTAGCTTCTTATTTTATCATATCCTACCTTTGGATTGTAGGCTTAGTCTTACTACAAATTATTACACCATGGGCATTACTCGTTATATTAAGCATTAAAAAACCATTGCATGCGATTAAACTATTCAGAGAAAAAGATAATCCACTTGAAGTTGCTCCAGCTATGAAAGATACAGCACTCACGAATACTATTTTCGTGTTCCTATTAGGGATAGGCTTATTAATCGGGTACTTCTTATAAAATAAAAAGCAAGAAGAGAAATGATTAATTTTTCTTCTTGCTTTTTTAAATGAATATGAAACTTTAAATTAAAAAATATTACGATTCTTAAATGAAAAAAGCATGTCTCCTAATTGGAAACATGCTTTTTAAATATGACCCCTACGGGATTCGAACCCGTGTTACCGCCGTGAAAGGGCGGTGTCTTAACCGCTTGACCAAGGGGCCAAACATATGGCGGAGAAGGAGGGATTTGAACCCTCGCGCCGGTTGCCCGACCTACACCCTTAGCAGGGGCGCCTCTTCAGCCACTTGAGTACTTCCCCATATGATGGCTCCGAAGGTAGGACTCGAACCTACGACCAATCGGTTAACAGCCGATTGCTCTACCACTGAGCTACTTCGGAATAATGGTAGACCTAAATGGAATCGAACTCTAATTAAGTTTAATAGAACTACATAGAGCCACTCATTTGAAAACTATTATGATTCTTAAGAAATAAAAAAGCATGTTTCCTAATCCTAATAGGATACATGCTTTTAAAATGACCCCTACGGGATTCGAACCCGTGTTACCGCCGTGAAAGGGCGGTGTCTTAACCGCTTGACCAAGGGGCCAAACATATGGCGGAGAAGGAGGGATTTGAACCCTCGCGCCGGTTGCCCGACCTACACCCTTAGCAGGGGCGCCTCTTCAGCCACTTGAGTACTTCCCCATATGATGGCTCCGAAGGTAGGACTCGAACCTACGACCAATCGGTTAACAGCCGATTGCTCTACCACTGAGCTACTTCGGAATAATGGTGGGCCTAAATGGACTCGAACCATCGACCTCACGCTTATCAGGCGTGCGCTCTAACCAGCTGAGCTATAGGCCCATTATTGGAGCGGGTGAAGAGAATCGAACTCTCATCATCAGCTTGGAAGGCTGAGGTTTTACCACTAAACTACACCCGCATTACTATGGTGGCTCAGGACGGAATCGAACCGCCGACACAAGGATTTTCAGTCCTTTGCTCTACCGACTGAGCTACTGAGCCATCTTCGATTTACGCTAAGCTGCGCATCTCTTCGTCAGCTGCACTCGCTCTGTCAGTCACGTACTTAAGTACGCTCCTTCTTTCGCTCGATTGCTTCCTCGACCTGCTTGCTTATCCTAAATCTCAAACTAATAAATTCACAAAAATTAAATGGCGGTCCCGACCGGGATCGAACCGGCGATCTCCTGCGTGACAGGCAGGCATGTTAACCGCTACACCACGGGACCATTTGGTTGCGGGGACAGGATTTGAACCTGTGACCTTCGGGTTATGAGCCCGACGAGCTACCGAACTGCTCCACCCCGCGATAATAATATACTTAAAACATTATAAGTGCTTATTTATGTATGTATTTCATACAACTAACAACAAATTTAAAATGGAGGAGGAAGAGGGATTCGAACCCCCGCGCGGTATGACCCGCCTGTCGGTTTTCAAGACCGATCCCTTCAGCCAGACTTGGGTATTCCTCCGGAATATGTTGTTGGTGGACCTTGCAGGACTCGAACCTGCGACCGGACGGTTATGAGCCGTCTGCTCTAACCAACTGAGCTAAAGGTCCTTAATATAGCGGCAGAGGGAGTCGAACCCACGACCTTTCGGGTATGAACCGAGTGCTCTAGCCAGCTGAGCTACACCGCCAAGATTGTTGCTATAATTGTTATGGTGGAGCCTAGCGGGATCGAACCGCTGACCTCCTGCGTGCAAGGCAGGCGCTCTCCCAGCTGAGCTAAGGCCCCAAATATTTTTATAGCTGGTCGGGAAGACAGGATTCGAACCTGCGACCCCTTGGTCCCAAACCAAGTGCTCTACCAAGCTGAGCTACTTCCCGTTATATATGGCGCGCCCGGCAGGAGTCGAACCCACAACCTTCTGATCCGTAGTCAGACGCTCTATCCAATTGAGCTACGGGCGCTAATTTTTCATAAAAGTGGTGCCGAGGACCGGAATCGAACCGGTACGGTAGTCACCTACCGCAGGATTTTAAGTCCTGTGCGTCTGCCAGTTCCGCCACCCCGGCACTTAAGTGAATCTATGGAGCGGAAGACGAGGTTCGAACTCGCGACCCCCACCTTGGCAAGGTGGTGTTCTACCACTGAACTACTTCCGCTCGATTATAAAATTAAATGGTGCGGGTGAAGGGAGTCGAACCCCCACGCCTTGCGGCGCTAGATCCTAAGTCTAGTGCGTCTGCCAGTTCCGCCACACCCGCATACATAATTCACATAAAAGTGATGAGCCATGTAGGATTCGAACCTACGACCCTCTGATTAAAAGTCAGATGCTCTACCAACTGAGCTAATGGCTCGTACAATGGTGCCGGAGAAAGGACTTGAACCCTCAACCTACTGATTACAAGTCAGTTGCTCTACCAGTTGAGCTACTCCGGCGTTTGGAATGAATATGGTGGAGGATGACGGGCTCGAACCGCCGACCCTCTGCTTGTAAGGCAGATGCTCTCCCAGCTGAGCTAATCCTCCTGGGTATTAATATGTATGTTTATTGCAAGCCCAGCGACGTCCTACTCTCACAGGGGGAAACCCCCAACTACCATCGGCGCTGAAGAGCTTAACTTCCGTGTTCGGTATGGGAACGGGTGTGAC